>JABSRV010000357.1 GCA_013214905.1 Psychrobium sp.
CAGAAATGCCGGCTATTAAACCACCACCGCCGACAGGTACAAATACAATGTCCATGTCACGTTGCTCTTGCAATAGCTCCATCGCAACAGTGCCTTGACCCGCGATGACTTCTTCATCGTCAAATGGCGGAATAAAGATTAAACCTTGATCACTTGCCAATTTTTTCGCGTGTTGGTTTGCTAGCTCAAAGCTGTCGCCGTGCAAGATAACCTGGCCACCTAGCGCTTTAACCGACTCGACTTTAATCTCTGGCGTTGTAGTTGGCATAACAATCGTCGCAACAGCGTTGCGATGTTTGGCCGATAACGCAACTCCTTGCGCGTGATTGCCAGCCGACGCGGTTACCATGCCAATGCTAAGCTGCTCTTCGCTAAGCTGGGCTATTTTGTTGTAAGCGCCGCGTAACTTAAAGCTGTAAACAGGTTGCTTGTCTTCACGTTTTAATAACACCGTATTGTTGAGGCGCCCCGACAGTTTTGTTAACGGATCAAGCGGCGTTCGCACCGCCACGTCATAAACAGGAGCCTGTAAAATACGGGTTAAATAATCTAAACCAGTGAGCGGAGCTGAACTCATTTAATCGTCCTCAAATACACTAGTATCACGCACCGCACCTTTGTCGGCGCTAGTCGCTAACATAGCGTATGCCTTTAACGCGGTAGATATCTTACGGATGCGGGAATGTGGACGCCATGCCTTTTTACCTTTAGCATCCATTGCTACTCGGCGCTGGGCCAATAACTCAGGGCTAATATCGATGGCGATACCACGATTAGGAATATCGATATTGATGATATCGTTTTCTTCAATTAACGCGATATTTCCGCCCGACGCCGCTTCTGGTGAAACGTGTCCAATAGACAAACCAGAGGTGCCGCCGGAGAAACGACCATCGGTAATTAACGCACAGGCTTTACCCAAACCCATTGATTTGAGGTAAGTGGTTGGGTAGAGCATTTCTTGCATGCCTGGACCACCTTTAGGGCCTTCATAACGAATAACCACCACGTCACCAGCGCCGACTTCACCGCCTAAAATGCCTTTAACCGCTGCGTCTTGGCTTTCGAAGATGCGTGCTGGGCCTGAGAAGGTTAAGTTGTCATCGTCAACACCAGCGGTTTTAACAATGCAGCCGTCAATTGCTAGGTTACCTGCCAAGACCGCTAGGCCACCTTCGAGGCTAAATGCATGTTCAAGGTCGCGAATACAACCGTTAGCGCGATCATCGTCGAGTGTATCCCAGCGACAAGACTGACTAAACGCCTTCACTGTGCGAATGCCAGCAGGCCCCGCACGGTAAAAATCTTTGACTGCTTGGTCTTTGGTCACTTTAATGTCGTATTTTTCAATAATTTCGGCTAATGACAAGCCTAGCATGCTGCGAATTTCGGTATGTAATAACCCAGCGCGTGCCAGTTCACCAAGAATAGCGACGATGCCACCGGCGCGATGCACATCTTCCATATGGTATTTAGGGGTAGATGGTGCAACTTTACATAACTGAGGCACCAGGCGAGATAAACGGTCGATATCGCTCATGGTGAAATCAATTTCGCCTTCTTGCGCAATCGCAATAAGGTGCAACACGGTATTGGTTGAACCGCCCATGGCGATGTCTAGGGTAATCGCATTTTCAAACGCCTGCTTATTAGCAATAGCACGGGGCAGGGCAAGAGGATCATCGTTTTTATAAAAGGCTTCACAACGCTGCATGATTTCGTGGCCAGCGTTAATAAATAACGCTTCACGATCGCTATGGGTTGCTAACATCGAGCCATTGCCAGGCTGCGCTAAACCAAGTGCTTCAGCCAAGCAGTTCATAGAATTGGCGGTGAACATGCCAGAACAAGAACCACAGGTTGGACACGCTGAGCGTTCTACTTGATCGCTTTGCTCGTCAGACACGTTTTTGTCGGCGCCTTGGATCATCGCATCAACTAAATCGAGTTTAATGATTTGTTGTGAAAGCTTGGTTTTACCCGCTTCCATTGGGCCGCCAGATACAAAAACCACCGGTATGTTTAGGCGCATAGCAGCCATCATCATGCCGGGGGTGATTTTGTCACAGTTAGAGATGCAAACCATGGCGTCGGCGCAATGCGCGTTAACCATATACTCTACAGAATCGGCAATAAGTTCACGTGATGGCAAGCTATACAACATACCACTATGACCCATGGCGATGCCATCGTCTACCGCGATGGTATTAAACTCTTTAGCAACGCCGCCGGCATCTTCAATGGCACGAGCTACCAATTGCCCCATGTCTTTTAAATGCACATGGCCAGGTACAAACTGCGTGAATGAGTTAACTACCGCGACAATTGGCTTACCAAAGTCTTCGTCGGTCATTCCGGTGGCACGCCATAATGCACGTGCGCCAGCCATATTTCGTCCTTGGGTACTTGTTGCCGATTTTAACTTTGCCATCATCTATCCTATTTTAGCCAATCTATGAGTGTATACATTGCCCACATTAACTGTTGAAAGTTATTAATATTTTAAGTTTTTTAAAGCTCTTCAACGCTAGACACGTCAAAGAGTTTTTCTAATTGCTTACTTAACAAGTGAAGCTGACGTGCGCTAGATACCGTTAGCAATAATTCACCGCTAGCACTTTTCCAGTCCATTAGCTCAATTTTAAAGCCACGGTGGCGTGCTACGCGTAACACCCTTTCTAAGACCTCAGGAGACTGATTAAGCATGACTTTTATGTCATATGAATGTAAAGACATTTATAGAGTCTCCTTTATGGTGGATGCGTTAGATGCGCTCTGTACTGAGTGATATATCATTTAAACTTTTTCCCATTATGATGAGCGCGTTTGATGCACCCTGTTCTGAGTGATATATCATTTAAAATTCCCCCCATTATGATGGGCGCGTTAGATGCATCCTGTACTGAGTGATA
>JABSRV010000358.1 GCA_013214905.1 Psychrobium sp.
GGCGTGGCGTCACCGTCACGGTTCATCGCTCCTTGCGGGTTATGGAGTTGACTATCAATGCCGCCAACATTTACGTTAGGTAATTCAAAGTTAATACTGGTGGTTTCACTGTCTACAGCTGGCTGTAATGCAATGGCAGGTGGCGGTGAGTCGACAGGTGGTGGAATCGCTTTAATGCGGACGGTTTGTCTTGTTTTGGTGTCTTCTTTCTCAGGGTTGATTGATATTTGTGTCGCGGGCGTTTTTTCGGTCAGCCTTATGCCTTCAGAGGTTACCAGAAACGCCATAAAAGCAAATAGTGCAAAGGTGACTATCGCAGCAAGCGCTAAAGACAGGATTGTTTTTAACATGGTTATCGCTCCTATTTAAGCGGCAACATCGTTGGTCTTAAATTTTAATGTCGCTGTGTATATTTAAAGTCCCAAATTTAAACCTAAACGTTAATAGCAGTGATGATTACGTCCTTAATTTGCACGAAAAAGTTTTCAATGCTAACAATTGGTCGAGTTTACATTTAACCAGTTTTCACTCTACAACATAGCATAAGGAATGATAACCATGTCGCAACATTTATTGACTTACCTTGGTGGCAATGCGCTAGCATTATATGAAATGGCTTGCTGAGTTAGGTAATTGAGCACTCAGTTCCAGCTCGATTATAGATCCCCATGTGGTGACGCCTCGAGCGGGCAATAACCTCGAGAGCACCATGATGTCTGACTTTACTATATTAGACGGTATTATTTAGTTGGCTCAAAGCGATAATGACCGGTAATAGGGAATGAAAATAACATGTCTTGCAATTGCGGTCCTGCGCCAATGTTATGAATGATTAGTGGTGTTTGGCTATCACTGTTCTTTTGCTTAGCCACGATGCCAATGTGCGGTAAATTACCGTTAACGAGCCAAGTGACTAAATCCCCTGCCTGATAGTCATTAGCGCGGCGGCTAATCTTGAGGTTTTTACCATGACGGCTAAAAAACGTTTGCAGGTTAGGCACGCGGCGGTGAGCGATGTTTTTATCGGTGCTAGACAATCCCCACATACGTTTAGACGGATAGCTGGCAAAGTCTTTCACCATGTCTTCATGCACCAATCGCTGTAAATCTATGCCTAATTTTCGGTAGGCTCGAATAATAACATCGGTGCAAACGCCAATATTGTCTGGCACATCACCGTTGGGATAATCTATGGCGATGTAACGACCATCATAGGTAATATTTAATGTGGTTCGAGTCATGGCCGCCGCCACCAAGTCGTCACTAAATTGATCGGCCAGCACTGGGCTAGCGCACATTAGTGAAATAGCAATAAATCTTAGTGACATGTCGATTCTCCTTTGCACTGTTAGCCTAATCCCTAATCCCTAATCCCAAGTCGCGATAGTGCTATCGTTGTTTAAGTGATGCTCACGGTAACGTTCCACCCACATCGCGGTCGCTCCGCAAATAGCCACTGGCATTACGATAAAATTAACAATGGGGATCATCGAAAATAACGTCACCATAAAACCAAACGACATCGCGCTGCCGCGATCTTGCTTTAGTTGCGACTTCATCAGGTTAAAATCTTTTTTGTGATTATCAAACGGGTAATCACAATATTGCACTGCCATCATCCAGGCGCTGAATAAGAACCAAATAATCGGCGCAATTGTCTGGCCCAACAGCGGAATAAAGAACAGAATTAAACACCCTATTGCTTTAGGAATGTAATAAGAAAACTTGGTCCATTCACGTTTAAAGGTGCGAGGCATGTCTTTGATAATGTCGCTAAAATTACTTTCGGGTGCCAGTTTTCCGGTTAAATGACATTCAACCTTTTCACTGAGCAAGCCGTTAAATGGCGCGGCAATCCAGTTAGCGATAGTGCTAAATAAAAATGAAAAAACCACCAATAGCGAGATAATCGCCATTGGCCAGAGTATAAAGTTAAGCCAATCTAACCAAGCAGGGATAAAACCATTTAACCAAACGAAAAAGTCTTCTAGCTGTAAATAAAGGTAATAAAATGCGCCGCTAAATAAGATGATATTAATAAAGAGTGGGATCAGCACGAAACTGCGCAAGCCTTTGGTTTGAATTAAATCAAAACCACTCATAAAATAACTGGCGCCACTGCGAGATTTGTCTAACAAGATGGTATTCCCTTAGGTGTTGATGAATTGATGCCTCTACTCAAAATCATTGGCATTGCAGGATTTCATTTTCATAAAACCTGAGTACCTACATCCGAATCCACCGACACAAAATATTCTGAACGTCGCTTGCGGCGGCCTTTAGAGAAATACAGGATGTATTTATTAATAACACTACGATTTTAAGGATAACGGGTATATAGGGGAAGTATATGTCGATAATTGGTTAAACACAGCATAAAACTGTTACAAAATTAATCAAACGGCGTGCATTAGCGTCAAACGAATATTATTTAGCATGAAACGAGCGCTCGGCACTGCAATTTTTATCAGCGCTATGCCATAATGCCCGACATAATCATTTAGCAAGCTCCAAGAGATAATGCGCTTAAAATACCTTAAATTATCGGGATTTAAATCTTTTGTTGAACCGACCAAAATTGACTTAACCGAGTCAATGATCGCCGTCGTCGGGCCCAACGGATGTGGAAAATCTAACATTATTGACGCCGTGCGCTGGGTCTTAGGCGAATCTAGTGCCAAAAACTTGCGTGGCGAAGGCATGACCGATGTTATCTTTAATGGCTCAAGCACACGCAAACCCGTGTCCTTGGCGAGCGTTGAACTGATGTTTGATAATACGCAGGGGCGCGCGACGGGACCATGGCAAAGTTTTAGCGATATTGCGATTAAACGCCAAGTAACACGCGATGGTCAATCGGACTACTTTGTTAATGGCCAAAAATGCCGCCGCCGAGATATTAGCGATTTA
>JABSRV010000359.1 GCA_013214905.1 Psychrobium sp.
CTTAATCGTGGATGTTCATGTATGGATGACTGTTTAGCGCGCCGTGTTACAAGCGATGGCAAAATGCAAAATCCAGTGGCTTATCTGACCTGTAATTTCAACAAGCCTGTTGGCGATAAGCCTGCCTTGTTTACCCATGATGAGTTAGTGACCTTGTTCCATGAGTTTGGGCATGGTTTGCATCATATGCTCACCAAAATTGATATTGCGGCGGTTTCTGGCATTAGCGGTGTGCCATGGGATGCGGTGGAATTGCCAAGCCAGTTTTTAGAAAACTGGTGTTGGCAGGAAGAGTCATTGGCGTTCATTTCGGGGCATTATCTAACAGGTGAGAAGTTGCCAAAAGATATGCTAGATAAGTTATTGGCGGCGCGTAATTACCACAGCGCAATGCAAATGATCCGCCAACTTGAGTTTTCACTGTTCGACTTTAGATTGCACCTTGAATATTCACCAGAGAAAGACAATCAAGTGAGCCAAATATTAAGCGACGTGCGTCAGCAGTATTCAGTGGTGATCCCGCCGGCGTTTAATCGTTTTCAACACGGTTTTTCACATATCTTTGCTGGAGGTTATGCCGCGGGTTATTACAGTTACAAATGGGCGGAAGTTTTGTCGGCAGATGCGTTCTCTAAGTTTGAAGACGAAGGCATCTTTAATCGTGAGACTGGCATTTCATTCCTGGAAAACATTCTAGAGATGGGCGGTTCGCAAGAGCCTATGCAACTGTTTAAAAACTTTATGGGGCGAGAGCCTAAAGTAGATGCTTTGTTGCGCCATAGCGGCATTGAAGTAGTCGTTTAAGATGACGACTGTGACAAAAGCGAAAGTCGAAAACTTTAACGCGATTATCGACCGCGCTAGCGAGAGAAAAGGCGGCGCCGAGGCGTTGGCTTCTCTCGTGGTGCTGCCTGCAAGTAATGAACTGCTTAGTCAGCTAACTAGCGATCGCGTATTATCGCAAATGAGTAAATCGGTATTTAAATCGGGTTTTGTCTGGCGTGTGGTTGAAATTAAATGGCCGTCATTTGAAGAACACTTTTTCGATTTTAATCTTGAAAAAATCTTGATGATGCCCGACGAGATGTTAGAGCGAAAGGCTACCGATCCAAAAATTATCCGTAATCTTAAAAAAGTGTTTACCATTCGTGATAACGCGCAGCTTATCAAAGATATTGAGATTGAACATGGACCAATAGGTGACTTTATTGCCAATTGGCCGACAACCGATATCATTGGTTTGTGCGAGCTATTTAAACGTCAAGGCAGTCGCCTTGGTGGTTTTACTGGTTACAATATACTGCGCGCCTTAGGCAAGGATACTTTTCGTTTGTCGGGAGATGTTGAGGCGTATATGCGATCACGAGACGTGATCACTGGCGGTCTGCAAAGTAAAACCAGTTTAAAAGCGATTCAACAGCAGTTTAATGAATGGCAACAGCAATGTGGTTTGTCATTAACTGAAATGAGCATGATTTTGGCCTATAGTTGCGGTGATAATCGTGTCGGTTTTGCAAGTTAAGGCGTGGTGATGAATCAAATTAATATAGCGATTATCGCTTCCTCTCCTGAATTGCAGGCCCAAGCCCAGTTATTGGCAGAGCGTTGGCAATTACCACTAGTATCACAAGATGGCGATGAGTTTCAATTGCAATTAACCAAGGAACGATTGCAGTTAGTTAAATTAGATGAACCAAAACTGGGTGCGGTCTTTGTCGATTTCCTCGACGGTGCGGTGGCACATCGGCGTAAATTTGGTGGCGGACGTGGTCAGCTAATTGCCAAAGCGGTTGGTTTAAAATCGGGCGCAAATCCGACGGTACTTGATGCCACTGCTGGTTTAGGGCGTGACGCCTTTGTTCTAGCGAGCTTGGGCTGCACCGTCACCATGTTCGAGCGCTCACCCGTGGTTGCTGCGTTGCTTGACGATGGGCTTAGTCGAGCGTATCAAGATCCAAATATTGGTCGTTGGATGCGTCAGCGCCTTACCTTACAGCATCATAATGCCATTGACGGCTTGGCTCAGTTAAGCAAAAGTCATGATGTGGTATATCTTGATCCAATGTTTCCACATCGCAAAAAGTCTGCGGCCGTTAAAAAAGAAATGCGGGTGTTTCAAAGTTTGGTCGGTAGTGATCCAGACGCCGACAAACTGTTACCGTTGGCGCTTAACGCTGCCATTAAACGGGTGGTGGTGAAGCGTCCTGGTTATGCGGGTTTTCTTAACGAGAAAAAGCCGAGCATGCAACTAAGCAGCAAGGCTAATCGATTTGATGTTTACGTACAGGCGGCGATAGAGGCTAGTTAGCTGACTTGCGCAGTCATTAGCTACTCACTTGTGCTGGCTAAAATCAACGATTACATCGTTGCTCTCAATCCTAATAGCCAGCTATTAGTCAATCGAGTGCCTTGTTCTAGTTGATTTTTTCTTCGAACAACAAGACCACATAATTAATGGAATTGGTATTACCAGTAGTTCTCGACGGTTATATTGCCCGGCGCGCGGCGCAGATTTTTTGTAAAACCCATGTCGAGCAATGTTGCCTTGGTTTCTCTGACCATTTCTGGATTGCCACATATCATTACCTGACTACTATTAGCGGTCAGCGGTGTCGATACTTGCTCGCTCAGCGCACCATTGCTTATCGCTAAAGGAATCCGCTGTGACAAGATATCTTTGTTATCACCTCTAGTGACAATGGGGATATAACGTAATCGAGTGCCGTATTGTTGCATCAGTTGAGCAATGGTTTGTTGGTAACTAAGATCTTGCTGGTGGCGTACACAATGTACCAATACTATAGATTCGAAGCGGGCCAGCAATTGCGGTGTATATAACATTGATAAATAGGGACCAATGGCAGTCCC
>JABSRV010000036.1 GCA_013214905.1 Psychrobium sp.
CATACATTGTGCCCTTAACTCCATGTACCTTCGCGCATCTTGTTTAAGTTTTTGTAGACGTTTTCTTTAAAAAAAAAACTTAACGAAATAAGAAAAGTGCTTTTTTCAATGTAGAAATAGATTCAAAAAAAATTAATCTAACAAAAAAATGCTATCAATGCGCAATTTCTGTGCTACTTTTTCGTATGTTAAATTTTTGTTGTGAATGTTACGCCTGTCGCGTAAACGTTGTTGGAGAGTTGTTGAATGATCAAGCAAGCAGATAGTAAGAATAGTAATTTCAAAAAAACAGTCGTTGCAAGTTTAGTGGCAACGCTCGCGCTACAAATGTCGTTATCTGTTCACGCTGCCGAGCAGAAAAGTGCCGACAAGAAAATTGAGGTGATTACCACAATAGGTAGTCGCGTCAGCGGACGTACAGACACCGAGAGTGCCGCGCCAGTCGATATTATTTCACAAGATACCATTGCTAACTCTGGTGCTGGCAATACCATGGACTTACTACGCAAAGTCGCCCCTTCTTTTAACATGAATAATACTACCACGTCAGATGGCCAAGATTTAATGCGCCCTGCAACATTGCGCGGACTGGGTGCTGATCAGGTATTGGTACTAATTAACGGCAAACGTCGTCACCAACAATCATTAGTGGCGGTTCAGCAAAATGTTGGACGTGGTAATGCGGGCACCGATTTAAGTGCAATTCCGTTATCGTCAATTAGTCGAATAGAAATATTACGCGACGGTGCAGCGGCACAATACGGTAGCGACGCGATTGCCGGCGTCATTAATATTGTTCTTAAGTCATCAGAAGGTGGCTCGATCTCAACAGGTCTTAGAACAACGAGCGAAGGTGATGGCGATACCGTCGATTTTGCCGCCAATTACGGCTTTGAAATTGGTGATGGTGGTAATTTAAACCTAACCTACGAATTTAAAGATGCCGATGAGATGAACCGTGCAACCGAAACCACGTGGTTCGGTGCCATTGAAACACCAAAAAAATTACTATTAGTCGGTGAAGCGGCCATTGTTAGCCATTCACTTTGGTACAATATGCAATTGCCTCTAGGCGAAGGCGATCTATATTCCTTTGGTGGATTTACCTCTAAGGAAGGAGAGTCAAAGGGCTTTTATCGAAGCGCTGCAGATAATCGCGTTTGGTCAAACCTATATCCAACAGGTATTACCCCTGAACTAGGCTCTAAAACTGAAGATACCTCTGTCGCTATCGGTTATAAGCAAGACATTGGTGAGTGGGAATTTGATATCAGCTTGAACTATGGTCATAACGAACTATCGTTTCGCAACATTGCATCGGTTAATGCCAGTTACGGCCCTGATAGCCCAACATCGGCTGAAAGTGGTAGCTTAGAAACCAATCAAACAACCTTTAATTTAGATGTTACCCGTTTTTATGATGACTCATCTATTGCTGAAAATGGCGTTGGCATTGCCGTTGGGTTTGAATGGCGTCAAGACGGTTATGTCATTAATGCCGGCGATGAGGTGTCATACGCCCGTGGCGATACGCTTTGTGGCGAAGCATCAGATCCTACGTCTGCGGATCCGAGTAAACAGTGCGTTGTCACTGCACCGGGTATGCAAGGTTTTGCCGGTTACCGCCCTGAAATGGAGATTGATACGAATCGTAACAACATCTCTATTTATGTTGATAGCGAATGGTATTTTAGCGACCAATTAACGGTTGGTGCTGCAGTTCGATATGAAGACTATTCTGATTTTGGCGACACGGTGATTGGTAAGTTGACCGCACGTTATGAATTTAATGATGAGTTTTCGGTTCGCGGCGCAATGTCTACAGGTTTTAGAGCACCTGGCGTGCAACAAAAGCACTTTACGCAACGCTCTATTACAATCGATAACGGTAAGCTTACTGACTTAGTCACCATTCGACCTGATTCAGAGTTGGCAGCAGAACTTGGTTTCTCACCATTAAAAGAAGAAACGTCTCAAAACTTTAGCTTAGGCTTTGTTTATTCTGGTGATATCTATTCAACAACCATCGATTTATATCGTGTTGAAATTAGCGATCGTATTGTTTATTCAAGCCCGATTAGACGCGGTATTAATTCACAAATCGATGCCTTTTTTGATGCCCATGGCACGTCGGGTGACAAGAAACTTGATGGCGTAGCAAACATTGAAATATTTACCAACGCAATCGACACGCAATCAACAGGGCTTGAATGGGTAAATACCTGGCAGTTTGATTTAGACAATGGTCAGTTGGCATTAGATGCTTCTTTCCACTTTAGCGAGACTAAAACGACAGGCGTAAATACTTCATCGTCTATTGTTCCTGATAGCGCTATTTATGATGAGCCTTCACGTTTATTAGTTGAAGAAGCGCAACCGGGTGAAAAGGCTGTATTCTCCAGTACTTATTCGACCGATGATTATAGCATTACTGGTCGTATTAATTATTTTGGCGAAGTTAGCACCGCTTCTTACGGCACAGTCAAGAAGACTTGGGGCGCTAAAAGCACGGTTGATATTACAGGTTTCTATGACATCAATGAAAACCTAAGACTAAGCGCCGGCATCGTTAATTTACTCGACGAGAAGCCAGATGAATGGGGCGTTGAAGGTGACTTTTTTGTTGACCTTGGCTTTAAATACGGTTGGACTAGTTTCCCGTTCTCACTAGCAGGTCGTGAGTATTACGCCAAAGCGACGTATCGTTTTTAAATACGTTTAATTGACAATATTAAGCCACTACCTCGGTAGTGGCTTTTTTTTCGCTCGCTATTAAAACAGCCCGGTCAGTGTTAGTGAGAATCTTGATATTTCACTTGTTGTAAACAACTGATCGGCCCTAAGGCGAATTTTTAGGTGTTTATTTATTTTGTAGGCAACATTCCTCATTTTTCGCTCATCACGCAAAAGAAGGCAACTAATCTCTAGCGCCCTTCTAAACGTTTTACCTGCCGTGATTAAAACTCATATTGGAAGTTTAATATAACCGTACGTGGAGCGCCTACCGTATAGTTATCTTGCATCAATGGGATGGCGGCATTGGTATTAAAAACATTACTGACATAGAGCTTATCCGTTAAGTTTTTAACCGATAGTGATAATTGCCAGTCATTGTCTGAGCGATAACCAATTTTTGCATTAACCAGCGCGTAACTCTCAAGCTTCATGGTATTGGCGCTATCGGCCCAAGCGCTATCGCGGTAACTAATATCGGCATTAACATACCAACTATCTACGAAGTCATACGCGAAACCAGCCACAGCATTCCAAGCTGGCGAGCGACGGAAGCCTTTACCTGTTAAGTTTTTAATCGGCTTTTCTTTGCCATTAACCGTCACTGTATCTTTAAATTCAGTAAATTCTGTATGCGCATAACCAACATTGGTATAAACCGTTAAGTCATTAGAAATATTGTAATTTAATGAGAACTCAATGCCATATAGCTCAGACTTACCCGCGTTTATGTTCGCATTGTTGAGCCCAGTACTGTCTAGCTTAACGTTAACTTGCTGATCCGTTAACTTGCTTAAATAGACATTGGTGCGCGTTGACAAATCGCCGCCTAACCAACTGCCGCGATGAGCAATTTCATAGTTCCAGGCAAACTCAGGATCGAAAGTAATAACATCACTATTTAATGGATTAACCGAGACGCCTCCTGCGCGGTAACTACGTTGAATATTGGCGCTAATGGTTTGCTGCTCGCTGACGTGATAAACCGTTGAGAATTTTGGTAAAAATGCACTATATTTGGTGTGTTGTGGCGTATCAACTGTGCCTTCAATTTTTAAGGCTGATAACAATCCCTGCACTAATGGATGGGCATGGGTGTCTGGTGAGCTCATTTTTGAATAGACGGTTCGGCTCTGATTTTCACGATCTAAACGCGCGCCAACAATTACTTCCCATTGCTGGTTTATCCGCCAGTCTATTTCGCCAAAAATAGCGCTATTATCAATGCTAGTGGTGCTTTTATTATTCACAGCAACGTTAAGACTGCTAGGGAATACTTGCTGATAAAATCCAGTAGCCTGTGTCAAATCAAGCTGCCCCGCATACATCGCGCCGCCAATAATCTTCTCTTTAAATAACCCTTTTGGAGCGATGCTCACGATATCATAATGGGTATCTAAATCGACATTAGCGTAAAACACACCAACAATGGCCGAGATATTATCCTCTTGATAGAACAATCTCAGCTCTTGACTAAACGCTTGTTCATTATCATGTTGCACAACCGTATTGCCTGGCATAGCTGAACTATCGTAATCATCTTGACGATCAAAGGCACCATCACTAAAAGCTGATACGGCGGTTAATGACCACGCATTGCTCAGTTTATAGTTGATGTTTAAGGCGCCGCTGTCTGCTTTAATATCATATTTCGCCGCGTAGTCACTGGTCGCTTGGTATTTTTCCAGCAACTCCATTGGCACCATGGCCGAATCTTTTAATTTGTTGTCTGCGTTATTCCAAGTAAATAAGAATGACAGATCATCAATAGCTTCAGGTTCGTACAAGACTTTGAGTCGAACATTATTACGCTGATACCCTGCGTAATCATCTTCATTGCGGGTGATATTAGTTATGTAACCATCACTTTCATCGTGGTCTATTGCAACTCGTACGGCTAATTGGTCGTCAACAATAGGCATATTGTAAACACCTGAAATACGACGATTATTATTAGAACCTAAGCTTAGCTGAAGCTTACCTTCGTGGTGATAAATAGGATCATTACTATTAAGGATGATTGAACCGAACATCGAATTACGACCTTGAATGGTCGACTGCGGTCCACGTAAAAATTCAACCTGTGCCATATCCCACATCGCCGGCAATGCGTATCGCGTTGCGAGTTGGCCAACCGATGCACCGTCAACATAAACACTTGAAGTCATGGAGCCCGAGCCCGATGTTGCCTCACCAAAGACATTCATTCCGCGGATAGAGAAAGACGTGCGATTACTGCCTTCAGAAAGCTGTGTGACGTTGGCTACATGCTTGAATACATCAGCCATATCAATGATACCAGCGCGTTGCAGTTCTTCTTCGGTTAAGACATCAATACTCGTTTGCGTTTGTTGAATTGAGCGG
Source organism: Psychrobium sp. (assembly GCA_013214905.1). Taxonomy (GTDB): domain Bacteria; phylum Pseudomonadota; class Gammaproteobacteria; order Enterobacterales; family Psychrobiaceae; genus Psychrobium. The sequence goes on from JABSRV010000036.1 coordinate 5,098, forward strand.
CCAATTTTTTCGCCAGTCACCACAATTGTTTCGGTATCTTTTTGTTCAGCATTAGCTGGCACGGTAATAAGATTTAGTGAAATCGCCAATGCGATACCACTAGCTACTTTTGTTTTTACTAGCATTTCTCTTCCTGTTTAAGCAACGTTGAACATCAGATATGTCCACACAACAATTAGTTAATGAAAATCATTTGCATTATCATTATATTAAACGACTAAGTCAACTTTATTAAACGTGTGTTTTATTTATATAAAATTGACAGTTCTTTAGAAGTTAGTAAAAATGACATTTGAGATTCAACAAAAAGTTGAATGCCAAGACATCAATAGGAACATAGTCTTGCCAGTTTTTTAGTCCGTTGGTTAGTTAAAACACGGAGGGGGTTTCACCCGAATCGACTATACCAAAGTCACTTCCAAGGTAATCAATGGTTGATATGGTACTATCGGCTTCGTGGTTATATTGAAGTGTAGAGAGCTAATAATGAAATCGTGTAACTCTTGTGGTAAATGTTGCATCAAATACAGTAACGGCGCTTTGTCGGCATCTCAAGCCGAAATTGAAATGTGGGAATTATTTAACCCTGATATTGCTGAGTATGTTCGCGATGGAGAAATTTGGGCAGATCCCGGCACCGGTAAACTATTTGAGTTGTGCCCATTTTTACGTAAAACCACCAGCACAAAATCAGTGGTTCAATACACCTGTGATATCTATTATGACCGCCCAGACGATTGCAAATATTACCCGTCTAACGTGCAAGAAATGATTAACGACGAATGCGAAATGATCGAAGCTATCGATCTTGTCAATCTAAAAAAATCGCAGAAAGCACTCGACATTATTATGATCGATAGCCGATGAGCATTTTGGGCAAACATATTACGCATAGTCATGATTAACCATATCAACAAATTTCAATGCGAAATGGTCCGCTTGAGTCAAGACAGATCTCACCTCCTCTTCAACGGTAATATCAGGATAAGTAAGAGAATAATCACCCAACCAAAGTCGAATTAGGTGATAGGCTAGGTTCTCGACTATTCGCTTGCCAAAATTGCCATAACCACCCAGTACTACCACGGTTTTCATACGAGTGTCTCTTCGTTAAATATGTTGCTGTCAATCGCATCAATTACACAGTATTGCATGTTTTGGTGACCCGCTTAATACGCGATTTGAGCCGACTTGGGCACTCCAGCAAACAATGGCATATCTGACGCCGGACTCAACAGATTCAGCGGCATGGGGATAATTATGACCCGAGGGGAAGGTGACTAACATGCCCGTTTTAGGCTGTAGTTTTTTATTGAAAGAGGTGAAATTTAAGCAGCCGCCGGTAAATTCTTCATTGAGATACAGCAAAGACGACACATCACGATCATTAACCTGAATATACTGCTGTGAGGTTTCATCCCAAATGTACGCATCATTATGAGTTTCATAATGTCCGCCACTCTCATAACGCAAGATATATGGTCGCTCAAACCACTCTATCGGTTTGCGATATTGTTTGGCGATTCGACGATTCACTTCATAAAAAATATCTAAAATTGGTTGCTCTAATCCGTCTATTTCAATGGATTGACCAATTCGACCTTTTGAAGCTTGCACTTTGTTGTTGTGATCGATGATGAATAAATCTTTGGCGGAGCGAGAGTCGGCGTAATTAATGATGTAGCGACACATCTCTTTTGTCAGAAAGTTTTCCCAGCACTTCACCCCAGGTGGCACAGCGCCAAAAGGCGCTAGACTGAGCGGGCCAAAATATGGCGGTAAATTGGTATAGGTTTGCTTGCTCTTATCGGTCATAAGCGCGGCTTCCATTGCATAATGTTTAACAAAGTATGGCGCTAACTTTGTCGTTATTCACCACACAGGATTTGTGCACTTGGCTGAATTTCTCGCTGGGAAATTACATGAATTTTCATATTAATGGCCATATATCTTCGATACGAACCACCTTAGCCTGTCTCATTAGAAAAATGTCGACGCAAGGTTTTCCGTATCTAACGTTCAACTACCATTAATTTAAATGAAGTAGAACATACCACCCACCATTACTTCTTATTCTTACTCAGCGGGTAAAACTGCTGTTTCAGCCAGCCGTCGGGCATGCCGCCTCCGACAATGCCGTATTGTTCTGGCCATTTTTTTTCACCGGTAACCGCGGTTCTAAACAAGTAATCGATAAATGAAAAGTGAGCCGCGTAGTTACGATCTATCGCGGCGCGATCAGACGCATGGTGCCAATGGTGGAACTGCGGCGTGACAACGACATAACGCAGCCAACCGATGTTGATATTGACGTTGGCGTGATTGAATACCGCCTGAAATCCAACAATAATGATGTAAGCGTCGATAACTGATTTGTCGAAACCCAGTACAACAATGGGTGTTAGCACGAAACATCTGGTTAAGATGAGCTCGAATATATGCTGGCGCGATCCCGCCAACCAATCCATGCTTTCTACGCTGTGATGCACGCTATGGAAGCGCCACAAAAAAGGCACCTCATGGTAAGCGCGATGTACAGCGTATTGCACTAAGTCGGCACACAACAAGACTAAGCACAACTGCAACCACCAAGGCATAGCACTAACCCATTGTTGAATGGTATCACTCACCGCCCAGCCAAACGTTTGGCTAACAAACTGATTAGCTGCCAACAACGTAAAGCCAATGACTAAATGATTAATTAGAAAGTGTTGTAGATCGGTCTGCCATTGGTCTCTTAATATTGCTTGTTTACGAAACGGGAATATCTTTTCGATCATCACAAATATTAGCGTTGAGCCCAATAAATCAAGAATAAACCAATCAAGGCCGATGTAAGGTGTGTGATCAGGGAAATCGCCAACGTCAACGCGACTACCACCAAGGGCGATGGTAATAGCGATAAAACTCCAGGCGATAAATGCCGCTCGTTTATTGACGTTACGGATCATGTTCCACAAGCCTAAGCTGCCTGAAATGACTAACGCAACAAACATCACCTGGCGAATGACATCAACATCATAAGATTGGCGCAATTGCGGGGTGGTTAAATATTGCGGAAAGTGAAACGCCAAGACACCGAGAAACGACAACAACGCTAAAGTAACCGCGATATACCCGCTAAGGCGTCCATTGCCGACGTGGAATTGTCCACCCTTGGGTTTTGAAATCATTATGTAATATCCTATTTATCTTATGTAACTCGTTGACTATAAGAATAGATATTAGCGCAAAGATTTCAAAAACGATATTTTATTGAGCATCTTGCTTAAAAGAGATAGTCATTTTCGCACCACCGAGTTTGCTTGAGTCTCCAATCTCAATGCTCGCCTTATGCCATGCGGCTATCCTAGCGACAATAGCTAATCCCATGCCATAACCCTGAGGCTGATCTTGGGCATTGCCACGAATAAAAGGTTTCAGTAATTCCTCACGCTTGTCGACCGCAATACCTGGGCCGTCATCTTCAATCACTAAGCATAGTTGTGTCGTGCTTTGCTCAATGCTTATGGCAATATTGTCATGGCAGTACTGGCCTGCATTTTTAAGTAAATTATTGATTAACATCGCAAGATAAGTAATATCACCGTTCACCTTGGCCTTATTATGACTATCATCCCAACTGATCTTTTTAGTGTGTGTTGCTAGGTTTAATACCGCATCATCAATTAACGCCGCTAATGTTATCGAGCGAGGTTCTATGGCGATCATCGCTTGCTCTAATCGTGCATAACTCAGTAATACACTAACTAAACTCTCCATTTCATCAATGTCACGACTCATGTGCTGCTGATATTTCTCGCGCATTTTATCGCTTTTAGTTTCTTCAAGCGCTTCAATACCAAAACGTAATCGGGCCAGTGGAGTGCGTAAATCATGAGAAACCGCATTGCCTAATAATTTATTGTCGGTGACCAAGGTTTCAATACGCTGTGCCATGTTGTTAAATTCATTTTCTATATCAACAAGGTAAGAGTTTTTACTGATTTTAACGCGTTGCCCTAGATTACCTTCACCAAATGCTTTAGCGCTGAGTCGCAATAGACGCAAGTGCTTGAGCAACGGGTATAACCACAACAATATAATGAATAATATACCGAGATAAAATGACGTGGTTAGTATGATACGCAATGTGCCGTCACGATCATCATTGGGTAATGGCGGCAACATCAGCATTAATACTTGCTGTTTTTTCGGCATGATAAAAGACATCGAAAAGCTGTCTTGTGACTCCAACACGAGTGGCTCGCCTGCGTGAAATGCTTGTCTCAATTCAGGCGGCATCGGAAAATCCACCAGCGGGAAGATAGACAAAGGTAAAGCATTAACCTCACGCCAATTGTTGATGAACTCTCCGCTATTATTATGTTGCGCTAAGGTTTTTGCTAATGACAGACCAAGTTGACGATAAGGAGCCAACTCATCCTTTTTTTGCTGTTGGGTATATTTACTAAATAAGCCATCTAAACCCCAACCCAAACCAATCATAGCAAGCAAAATTAAGCTCATTAATGACAATGATAATTTATTCATCGGTTACGTCCATGCATCTTTGGCAAACAAGTATCCTTTACCCCAAACCGTTTTAATGCGCACTGGATTGCTCGGATCGTCACCCAGCTTTTTACGCAAACGTGAAATGAGCATATCCGCTGAGCGATCAAAACCGTCATATTCAATGCCGCGCAGCTCTGTCACTAACTGCGCTCTGCTAACGATGCTGCCTGCGTTATTCGCTAGCACCATGAGTGCATCGAACTCATTAGACGACAGCACCACCATTTCATCTTGCAAATGCGTTGTTCTAGATTGCTTATCCAATACCAATGTGCCAAACGTCATGATGTTACTCACTGGCTTTTCAGTGCTTGTTTGGCGTCGCAATAACGCTTTAATTCGCGCTAGCAATACCTTAGGTTTAACGGGTTTGGTGAGATAGTCGTCTGCACCCAGCTCCAGACCATGAATCTCGTCCGTTTCTTGATCACGCGCGGTCATCATTAATATTGGCCCCTGGTAAAACTCGCGAACTTCTTCACACACTGCAAATCCGTCTTTCACTGGCAACATAATATCCAATACCACTAAATCAGGGTTATCTTCTTTGATCAGCAATACCGCCACATCACCACGGTTGGCAAGGGTAACCAAATACCCCTGCTCCGATAAGTAATCACAAAACCATTGTGCCAACGACACGTCATCTTCCACCAGCAAGATATGTTTGGCATCTTCATTTGGCATTAAAATAATCTCCAACTCGCTTTAGCTCGGCGGCTTGAGCTGTACACCCACGCCACGTTAATACGAGCCGTATCAATAACGGCTTCACTTTGTTGCAAACGTAACACATAGCTTTTGCTTTTATCGGATTGAAATTCAAAACTGATTTCACCACTCGATTGCTGTTGCCAACACTGAATCAGCTTTTTTTCGTCCACATCGATTAAGCAAACATTATCGCGATTGCTTAACTGCCAGCGAAAGGTAACGTCTAAGTAACATTGCTGCCCTTTATGCAGCGCTATGCACTGCTCAGGCGTCACCGTTAATATCTTGTTGTTGACTGCCAGTTCGTTGGCGTGTGTTATTGTTGGCATCGCAATCATTACGGTCATCCATAGGCCAGCATAAGCTTGACTAGATTTGTGTTTTAACCAATGAGCACTAAACATGTGATATACCCTCTGCCCGTCTAAAATACGTAGGTGATACTGCTAATGAGCGAGACTTCGTTGTTTTGTGTTTTAGCCCACAACGGACTATTATCGATCGCCTTTGGTTTATGTGCATATTTTGCGGTGGCTCTAAATACCCAACTTTCACTTACCGGATATGTCACGCCAATTTCAGACGTAAATATCACCGAGTCTTTGCCTTTATATTCACTAAAATTAGTACGCGCCGCTTCTTGTGAATTAACACCAAGGTAATAATCATTCACGTCCTTGCTGTTATACGCCAAGCCAACTAAGCCATGCACATTCCAGTTTTTTAACTGCCAGCTTTTGCCATATAATGCCGTTGCGTTAATGCCGCCATGCTTATTGGTCACATCTTTTTGCACTCGAAATTGTACGATCGCACCGTCGTAATAACCCGTTAAACGACCGCCCACCATAAAGTCTAATTTACGCTCATCAAGCCCGGAAAATCGTCCTGAAAATCGGTCATCTAAATCACCGCTCACCCCAGTATTTTTCGGTCCTGAGACAATATCAAATGACCAGTTTTTATAATTAATCGCATTATAACCGATAGTTAACGGATCTTGACTCGCGCCATAGGCTTCAATGAACAATCCCTTCCATTGGTAACGGCCATTAAGAACTAAATGGCCCGACGCAGACCAGTCTTTCGTATCGGTTAAATGTGCGGTATTTGAAAATTCAGCGCCAATGCCCAGTTCTAAATAACCACCATCTTGGTTAATGTTACTGCTGCTATTCCGCAATGAGTATGAAATGTCTTCTGCAAAAGCAGAGGTTGATAGAGTGGCCAATACAGCCGCGCCGCCAAAGATGAGTTTAATGTTGTTAGTTAGTGTCATAAAATTTTCCAAAATGATTGATCGCATTTTATACCCGTTATCCTTGAAACCACAGTTTTGTTAAGAAATACGTCCTGTATTTCTCCAAAGGCCGCCGCAAGCGACGTTAAAAATATTTCCAGAATATTTTGTGTCGGCGGATTCGAATCACAATGACTTAGCTTTTTACTGGCTAAGGGCTCAATAAGCTCAGGTGATTCGAATCTTGACAGCTGCACTGTAATTCCAATGATTTTGGGTATATATGCTGGTTAACGAAATACAAAGCCAGCTTATTATATTTTTCATGATGTTAACGTAACAAGATTTTGGCAAGCTGTAACAAAGTGTCATAACAGGTTTAAAAAGATGGGAGGTTATAATAGGAGAACATACAGCAACCACAAGGCTGTGGTTGCTGTATTAAGACGTTTACAGCTTTGCTACTGTTGCCTGTATCCGGTTTATTTCAACCAACGAGACAGGTGCATCTTGCTTGCCATGAATATACAAGGTGCAAGCACCCCACGATTTAGGGATGTCCCAAATCATATTTTTGGCGATGCTATAGGTGGTTCGCTGATTATTACAACGCACTTCAACTTTGTCTAACTGACTTATATCATTAACAAAACCAAACGAATTACGCGCTAGGCGATGTCTCCAAACGCCATATTCGCCCACGTTGCCTTGCACAACATAATTAGCACCAGTGGCAACATAATTTCCAACATTTCGGTTAATTTTTTCCAGCTGTGTGACAATATTTTGATCGCCGCCTATCTTTTCAATTTTGTTAAAAGAATAGAGCGCAGATGCATAATCTTTAAGTTTAACTTGCAATTGATAGGCTCTGACCAAGGCGTTTATTTGCTGATTCACTTCAAAATATGAATTATTAGCGCCATTAACTCGATTCAGGTGTTTTAATTCATTAACAACATCACCAATCGCGCCATAATAACTAGCACTTAACTGGTCGAGGTTAGCATCTTCATACAAATTCCAACTCTTTTTTGAGCGTAATTTATCAAGTTTTTCTTTAGCTAAGTCGTATTCTTTCGCATTAATAGCGTCATTAATTTTATTATACGCGGATAAAAAACGCCTTCTCACTCCTACCTTGTCTTGAGCTAGCGTAAAATCAAAACGTATCGAATTTTTACATACCTCAATCGGTTTTCCGTTGGCGGTTCCCGGTTGATACGTCCATTGTTTGATAGCTTTCAGCGCTGCCCGATTAAATACTTTTCCGTTAGATGAGCTTTCTACTATCGGCGACGAAACCGCGCCATTCTTGCCAATTACAAAACTCATCACCACCCAACCCTCTTGCCCGCGTCTAGCCGCAGCGATGGGATAACTAGGGTGAATACGCGTTAACGTCTTTGCATTAACGATCTCTGACAACATTAATTCTTGTTCACTGATATTGGCGTTGACCACACCACTTAATGCTATCGAGCCCATTAATACGCCGTTTAATAAATGATTGTTCACTCTATTTCCCTTAATAGTTGCCACCAGCAAAACGATTTTCTGACGCAGTACAATAGCCTAAATAGTAGTCCAATAACAATCATTGTCCATTATCATGCATAAACATATCGGCTATAAGCCTATGTTGTTGTGGTAGAACTTAAAGAGATGATAAATTTAACACCGACAAAAACGTTATTTACTGATGGAAGTCTATGCTTGATTTAACCCCTGACCTTTGTGATTTATACCCTAAGCAAGTGCGCGCGCTGCAACCGATTTTTCGTTCATTTGGCGCTCGGACAATATTTTACGGTGAAGTCGTCACCGTTAAGTGTTTTGAAGACAACTCCTTGGTCAAAAACCTTGTCAATGAACCCGGTCATGATCGAGTTATTGTGGTGGATGGTGAAGGCTCATTAAACAAGGCGCTATTAGGTGATTTACTGGCGCAAAAAGCCAGTGATAACGGCTGGGCGGGCTTGGTTGTTTTTGGCGCAATCCGTGATGCGGCTACAATTTCAACCATTAACATTGGTGTACAGGCATTAGGGTGCCATCCCATGAAGACCGAAAAACTAGGCAAAGGCAACCTAAATGTGGATCTAACATTTGCGGGACAAACGATAAAATCAGGGCAATATATATACGCCGATCTCAACGGGATTTTATTAAGTGAACAAGCATTAGCGTTACCCAAGATATAGCTAATCACTAATATAAAAAAGAAAAACAACAAAACGTCAGTAATTTTTCTATAAGCATTACCCAGCCAAATAAGGGTTGTTGATATCCACTAAATGCCGACTACGCTTAATAGGCTACCTAATCAGCTGTCGGTATTTGAAGGAGAAAACATTGAACAACCAACGCCAATTATTCATATTAACTTGCGCCATTGTCTTGCTACTTAGCCTCTCATTACCCGTATACGCCACTCAGTATAATGGCTGCTCTGACCCCCAATATATTTCCTATGTCGCTAAACGCATAGCTTTTTATGATAAGTTAGATCGCGAACGTTACGAGAAAGAGAAGTCTGCGTTAACAGTGCCATTTGAGAATTTAAGTTATATTGCTAATAAAATTTATTTGTTTAGTAATACCGTCGCTAGTGCTCGATTTGATACACCGCAAGTCGCGTTGCGTCATATCAACGCGTATCAGTCGACACAAATGCCAATATTTAGGAGCGGTGACATAATACACCGTACTAACATAGCCAAAGCGTGGTTGGCTATGACTGCAAATGACCTCGACAAAACAATTAATCTGCTGATGGCCTCAACAAAAACATCGGGCTCTGCGGTACTCAAGAGTTTTGGCCCTGATGTCACTATCATTAGAGAACTTTATCAACGCGGGAAATCAGCTCCGGTGATCGACTATCTAAATGCGGTGCAACAATTTTGGCCGCGTGATAGTTCTCACGAAATAATATCGGTTTGGCGCAAACTCATTAGCAAAAACTGTCCTATTCAATTCCATTTTTATGATACCACCAGCATCAAAGCGCTAGCGCTTGATTGATGCTTAGTTATATTTTTCTCATCATGTTCAATATCTCTCTGTTTCATGGCAAAATAGCGTGTTAAATATCATTAACCTACGGAACGCGGAACTAAAATGGCTAAAGACAATACGACTATAGGTAGCGCTAATCTATCAACCTTTTCCGCTTTGCTTTGCCTTATGGCAAGTTTGATTTCTCTGCCCTCAATGGCATCAGACGATCTCACCGTAAAAAATCAACAAAACATCGTCGATGAATGTCTAGCCGCAGCGATAAAAACTGCGCCGCCGCAACAAACTGTCGCCGAGTTAAACAAACGTTGCCAAGTACATAGTAAAAATGCCGCCGAAAGACGCTTTATATTAGAGAGAGAAGCCGCGAACAATCCGTTTGCGATATTACCCCACAAACCCAATTACATTTTACCATTCAGTTATTCAAAGGTGAGCGAGCAACCTTACGAAGAGGTGTTATACGGACGTAAATTTGACAATGTTGAAGCAAAATATCAAATATCATTAAAGTATATTGCGGCGCAAGACATCTTTTATGATGGACTGAATTTTCAATTTGCATTCACTGCGGTTAGTTGGTGGCAATCTTATAATGCCGCGTTGTCAGCCCCTTTCAGAGAGACCAATTACGAGCCAGAGATGATGTTAAGTTACACCAAAACCTGGCCTTTATTTGGTATTCCCGTTATATACAGCTCTTTGTCATTTAACCATCAATCGAACGGAAATTCAGGTACCTTATCACGCAGCTGGAATCGTATTATTGGTACTATGATCTTTCAGCAAGACAACATAGTGTGGGATGTTAAGGCGTGGTGGCGCTTGCCCGAAGATGAAAAAGAAACACTAACCTCACTAAAAGGCGATGACAATCCTAATATCGAGAGATATATGGGTTATGGCGAAGTGGGTGCTGTTTGGTTGTTGTCCGACAGCCATAACATTGAAGTGACGCTACGCAACAATTTTCGCAGCGACAATAAAGGCGCGATTGAAATTGGTTATTCGTTCCCATTAACAAAACATTTACGTGGCTATATTCAATACTTTAATGGTTATGGCGACGGTTTAATTTATTATAATGTTTCTTCGCAACGCATTGGTTTTGGTGTAAAACTCACCGACTGGTTATAAAGTTTTTCAACGTAGAAAAGATTGCCTGAGGCCAACTGACTTAGCATCAGGCAATCAATTTAGTTCGTTGAAAATTGACTGGTCAAAGATTTCAAATCATGACCTAAATTACTAAGATGAATACTAGAGCTCGAAATTTCTGTTACACCAATTGCATTTTGTTTAGCTACATCATTTATGCTAACTAGTGACTGACTAATCTCTTCTGACGCTTGCGATTGCTGCTGTGCCGCCGTTGCAATATGCTGTGCATTGGTGCTTATTTTTTCGATAGATTGATACGTAAGCGCTATTGACTCCGCGGTCTCTTGAGCATGAACGATAGTCTCCTTCGCTGTGCGACTGTTGCGCTCCATTACGTGAACAACATCGCTTACACCTGTTTGTAAGTGACTAATCATCTCTTCAATATCCGTTGTTGATAGTTGAGTTTTGTGTGCTAATTGCCTTACCTCATCGGCAACCACTGCGAAACCTCGTCCTTGATCCCCTGCTCGTGCGGCTTCGATAGCCGCGTTTAGCGCCAAAAGATTAGTTTGATCGGCAATACTTCTAATAACCTCAAGGATGGTACCAATTTGCTGAGACTTATTGTTTACCGTTTCGATGATTTTATTGGCGCTTGATATTTCTTGAGCAAGCGTATTAACCGAGTCTATCGTTTGTTGCACATGATTTTTGGCAACAAACGACGCTTTTGTCATATCGTCGGTAGCGATGGCCACCTCGGCTGCATTAGTTGAGACTTCATGGATAGTCATCGTCATTTCGTGCATTGCGCTAGATACACTCTCGATATTTACTTGTTGTTCTTGCAAGCTGACATTCGATTGTTCTGCCGTCACGCTGCTTTGTGAGGCTGCAGACGCGAGCTCTAGCGTTACGTCACTGATTCGCTTGATCAGGTTATTTAAATTAATCGACATTTTTCGCATCGACAACAATATACCGCTAGATTGATTCGCTTCCTCAAATTGATGGGTCAAATCGCCTGTGGCAATAGTTTCCGCCAAGGCGGCCATTGCCTCTGGTTCGCCACCAATAGGGCGAGTAATATTGCGACTTAATAAATAGGCTATATAAATCACAATTAGACCAGTCACCAAGGTAATTAACATCAACATTTTTTGCATTTCAAACACAGGAGCAAGGGCTTCAACCTCGTCAATTTCACTAAGTAATACCCAGTTGACACCGTCAATAGCTAGTGGCGTAAATGCGGACAACACATTATTCCCGTTATAATCCTTAATTATTTTCGCGTTAGTTTCGCCTCGCAATGCCAGTCTAACAGCTTCGGTATCGACACCGTTTCGTTCAATAGTTCCGGCAAAACTAGCGACCACAGAATGACCAATAGGGTCTAGAAAAGAAGATGAGCGCATTTTAAAATCACCACCCACAAGATAACTTTCCCCCGTTACCCCCATACCGTGACGCTCTTGCATCACCAAGTCGATGGTATCGATAGATAATTGCAGTGCAATAACAGCTACCAGTTGGTTATTGATGACTAACGGAGCAGCAATGAATCCTGCCGGCGCGCCTTGACTAGGTTCATACGGGCTAAAATCTTGAATTTGACTATCCATTGAAGTAGTCGTTTTAATGAATAATTTAGCCAGTCCGCTTGAGCGATAAACGCCCGAAATCAAATTTGTTTGATAATCTGATTCTTTAGTGACCGTATAAAAAACGTCGCCTTGGGGAGAGATTAAAAATAAATCGTAATAACCATAAGTCGATATAAAGCTGGAGAAATAGTCATGATTAGTGTGAGACAGTTCTTTGAGATCTTGCTGATGACTTATCCGCTGAGTTGATTGAACCAACATGCTGAGCTCTTTTTGTCTATCAACAAAATACTGTTGTATTTGCTGTTTTTTAATTTCACGCACAGCTTCAAGCTTTTGGTACGCTGTTAGCTCTAATGCGTTCGAAGATGAATATAGCGACCACAAACCCAACCAGGTTAGTGGCAGTAGACTAATGGCAAGAAATGCCAGCATGATTCGATGTTTAAGTTTAAGTTTCATTTGCGTTCCTGTCTATGTACTTAACACCCATTTAGTAAAAAATGGTTACATTTTAAATATTTATAGTATTAAAGTGCTACTTTTGAAGTAAGGGAATAGTACATCCGAAATATGACATATGCAAATAGTTATAATTAGTATTATGGTTATTAGGATTGTTGCCGTATTTTCTACGAAAAAATTCAATAACTGGAAAGGATATAAGAATGAAGTACTACATTGATCCCAAAGGACACGTTTCATTTATTAAGGTTTGTAAATTGCCGCGTCAATTAGCCGCACTATAGTCAAGCATTACCACATAACTCTTCTACACTTGTAACTGAAGTATATCTTCTGCCTGACTAACTCCGAGACTCTTTATGCCAAGTTATACAAAACCAATGCAGTTTATTCATGCCATTTTCCTGACGGCTCTATGTTGTCAAACAGCTCAAGCTGAGTCTGAAATTAATGCATTGGTTTTTCCTGAACTAACGATATCTGATAACCCTAAGCCGTTTACCAGTGACAACATCAGTGCCGCCATTGATTTTTTCGTCTCAGCCGACTTTGGTGGTCCTTTAGTATTGGCTGAATACTATGTTTCTGACAAGGTGCAGCATTTTGAGCGTTTGCAATTAGGTATTAACATTACCGATTCATCGCGGGTCTGGATTGGTCGATATCATAATCCGTTTGGCTACTGGCATACCGAGTATCATCATGGTAAATATTTACAAACGTCTATTTCTCGCCCTTCGTTAGTTGCACTTGGTGGTTCCGGCGGCATAGTGCCTAGCCATACAACCGGAGGTTTACTGGAAGGTCAAATTGAAAAAAACAATGCTAGTTGGCATTACACAATTTCTGGGGGGTATACATCGTTAGTCGATTTATCAGGCTCCAGCCACAAACACGTCAAGGGTGTATTCTCCACATTGCACGATTTAGACGTCCTCGACTGGCAAGCTAAACGCCACAACTTAAGCTATTCGGCTCGTTTAGCTTACTTACCCGACGCTTTGGAGGAAAATCAATTTGGCGCATTTATAGGCCGCTACAACATCGCTATCATCGGGGGGAATGAGCAGACCTCAGAGAATAATAACAACAATATTGAACTAGATGTCGTTGGTATTTTTGTAAATTATCAAGTTAAGAAGTTAAGAAGTTAAGAGTGATTAGTGAGATATATCAATTCTCCAGCACTATCGATTTCAACACTATTCAAAAGAGTGGTAATTTTAGCGCCGCTTACCTGCAAACAGAATATCACCTCAATCACCGTTGGATCCCATTTGCTCGGCTAGAATCGAGCTTTGGGGCAAAAGATGACCCTTATTTAGCATTGCTCTCGGGACTGCCCGATCAAACTGCTATGTTAGGATTGCGTTTTGATGCAAACAGAAAACACGCATTTAAGATCGAATATTCAAGTCGCGTTTTTAGCGGAGAGCACAGTCGGCTCTGGTCGATAAGCTGGAATGCGGTGCTACCATGAGAATAAAAATAGTGATTATAATTGCCATTATTGCGGTACATATCTTGGGCATCAATAATGCGGCCGCCAAAGAACTTGTTTTAGTTAGCAGTAATGCGACTAACTATCAGACATTTTCAAAACTAGAAATAAAGAAATTATTTTTAGGTTACCCCATGATAAAAAACTCAACAAAGGTTCAAGCAATTAGAAATTTAAGTGACCAACTATCGTATCAAATATTTTTGCAAAACATTATCAGCATGTCAGCAAAGAATTATGAACGACGGTTAATGTCAAAAACATTTCGTACCGGAACAACTAACGTTTCATTACAACACTCCCTATCACAGTTAAAACAACAACTTATAGCGCAGAGATCGCATGTGAGTGTGATGTGGCGGCACGACATTTTAGAAGAAGACAAACTCAAAATTGTGCAGGTTTTATGGAGTGAACACTAGTGATGGTGTGGCGATTATTGTCAAATTTAACCACCAAGATGGTGATAATTGTGATGACAATACATTTGTTTTTTATCAATATTTTGTATTTTGGGTTGGGCGCCGTTGTAGAGGACGGTTATCAGTCTCAATTTATCGATTACGTGCGCGCCGATGCTGCCAACTTAGCCGCTAACATTAGTGGCGGCAAGAATCTAACAAGCCGCATCAATATGCAAGCACTCGATAACGCCATCTTAACTGGTCAAACGCTTTTTTTACGGATATTGGATGACAAGAACGAGGTTATTGAGTTAGTCGGTAATACTGAAAGTAGGAGTTCTTTCATTGAAGATTTTAAATTCGGTGATGGCGATTCAAACATTTACCATATTGCGGCACAGCTTTACGACAACAACGAACATGATATCGGTACGCTGCAAATTGGCTATGACGAGTCGCTAACGCAAGAACAAATCGACATAGCCTATCGACGTTGTTTATTTTTGTCATTGCTCTATGCACTGCTATCATTTACCGCAACCGTTTTTTTTGGTCAACGTATCACCAAACCCATTCAATCTTTGCAGTCCTTAACCCGCACCATTGCACATGGTCAATACCATACGAAAATTGCCATTGGCACGTCGGTTAAAGAAATTAAAGCACTAGCCAGCTCTATCGAACATATGCGTGAAGAGTTAGTCAACCAAGCCAATTCTATGGAGCATTTGGCGCTGCATGACGGTTTAACTTCATTACCTAATCGACGGTTTTTACAAGACAGAGTCGAACAGGTAATTAACAGTCGGCAATTGCACTTTCAATCAAATGTGTTAATGGTGATTGACCTTGACCGTTTTAAGGAAATTAACGATTCATTTGGCCATTTAATTGGCGACAATGTATTGCAGAAATCGGCCAGAAGGTTACTAGATACATTAAGAAAGTCAGACACTATCGCTCGTTTGGGGGGCGATGAATTTGCCATATTTCTACCCAATACATCTATGGACGCGGCCATTACATTAGCGAACAAACTCGTTAGTGAATTGTCTCGGGAATTTGAATGTGAGGGTCATATGGTGTCGATCGGCGCCAGCATCGGTTTAGCGGGCTATCCTTACGACGGCCTTAGATACGAAGATTTACTCAGATTAGCAGACATTGCGATGTATGTGGCTAAGCGCAGTGGGGAACATGTACGCAGCTATCATGCGGACTTAGATCATGATGCTTTAAAACGATTGACCCTTATTTCAGATCTCAAGATAGGCATTAACAACAATCAACTTTTTGCAACTTACCAACCAAAAATTAATATGCTTAATGAAAGGTTGTCAGGGGTCGAGTTGCTTGTTCGTTGGCAACACCCTACAAAAGGCACAGTGCCACCCGACGAGTTTATTGCAGAGGCAGAACGTGGTGGCCTGATTAGCGCATTAACTCAGTGGGTACTTAGGGAAGGCATAAAGCAAGCGGCACTTTGGCATCAAAAAGGCTGGAATATTCCAGTGGCTATTAACTTGTCACCTAAAAACCTCATTGAGAAAGGTCTTTACCAAAGCATTGTTCAATTGCTGGAAGAGTATAAGTTACCACCACATTTACTAGAATTAGAGATCACCGAAAGTTCGATGTTTGTTGACCCCATAAAAGCCAATGAAGTACTTAACTCGTTAGACAAGCAAGGCATTAAACTGGCTATTGATGATTTTGGCACGGGTTACTCGTCATTAGTTCAATTACGAAAAATGCCGGTATCAGTGCTCAAAATAGATAGAAGCTTTGTCGACCGTATGTATCAAGACAGCAGTAATGCCGCCATTGTTAGTGCCACTATTTTTATGGCGCACGAACTAGGCATGACAGTGGTCGCAGAGGGGGTTGAAGACAACGACACTCTTAGTAAACTTAAAGAATTAAAATGCGATGTGGCACAAGGGCACCTATTCTCAAAGTCGATGATAGCTGACGACTTTGAGCATTGGTTTTCTAAAGCGCCTCACGCCTGCTCACCACCAGCGCAGCATGTTAATCCCAAATTAATTAAGGACTAACGAGATTAAAGTCGCCGTTTTTTTCCATCGCGGCTTGATAAGCCGGCCGATCGTTCATTTGGCCCAACCAACGCATGGCGCTTGGATATTTATCGTTAAGGCCGCC
>JABSRV010000360.1 GCA_013214905.1 Psychrobium sp.
CCGAGCCGCTTAATAACGGCACTTGCTGATTAATACACTGCTCGTTAATCAAATATCGCGTGGTCATGTTGTCACTGCAATCGAGCAGCAAGTCGACATTTTTTAGTAATGATGGCGCACTACCTTCGCTAAAACGGTCAAAGATTGGTTCTATCCAACAATGCGGGTTTTGCTCTTGCAATCGATTGCTAAGCTCAAACACCTTGGCATTATCAAGCGAGTCCATGTCATAACTCAGCTGACGCGGTAAATTGGATAATGTTACCTCGTCGTCATCGACCAACACTAAATGACCAATGCCAGCCCCCGCTAAATAACTTGCAGCTAAGGTACCAAGACCGCCACAGCCGACGATAAGCACTTTGACATTAGCTAATATCTTTTGCCCTTGCTCGCCCCACTCTGGCAACATAATTTGGCGTGAATAACGCATAAATTGCTCATCGTTTAACGGTTTTTCATCAGAACTTTGACGTTGACTAGACATAAGAAACTCCCTCGCGCGTTGACTGTGGTTGTAGTTCATCGCCAACACCAATTAAATCGCTTAGGCTGGCGACAATACTATTCACATCATCGCTATGGGTGATAGCGGTCACCAGTGCGATACTTTTAATACCGCTGCTAAGGACACTGGGTACTCGCGCCGCACTAATACCGCCAATGGCCACTAAACTACGTTGGCTTTCAAACAACTTAACCTGCAACGCTAGTTGTTCAATGCCTTGTGGATTTGATGGCATGTCTTTAGTCTGAGTCGAAAATATATGCCCTAATGCCATGTAACTTGGCGCTAAGTCGTTAACTAATAACGCTTCAAAAATACCGTGGGTGCTTAGGCCAAGTCGCAGGCCAGCCGATTTAATGCGCGCTAAATCAGCAAGCAATAAATCTTCTTGCCCTAAATGCACCCCATAAGCATGATGAGTTAACGCCAGTTGCCAATAATCATTGATAAATACCCGCGCGTTATATTGACGCCCAAGTGCAATGGCCTCAATAACTTGCACTTCTATCTCACTAGCACTTAGCCCAACGTCACTGCCCTTAAGGCGCAATTGTATGGTGTTTATGCCAAGTTTTAATAAGCGCTCAAGCCAAGACGTATTATGCACCACTGGGTACAAGCCCAAATTATAGGAACAAGGGGCAAAGGCGCTAGTTGGTAATAAAGGAGCATCATTAACAAACTGCTCAAGCGTTAAAACGCGGGGCAGTTGCGTAAGATCGTTGGGCAATGACAAGGACAATAAACCGCCCTTTCCGTTACCTAATGCACTCGATTTAAGCAATGCGCCAGTGATAACACTTTTAGCCAGCACGATGGCGTCACAAAATGTGTAATTTTTTGCCACTAAACCTGCAATAACACTGGCTAAGGTGCAACCCGTACCGCGGTTATTATTGTGCTTAAGACGCGGCGTGCTGAGCACAAATTGCGTGCTTGGCTCACTGCGAAATTTACCATTAATATCATTAAGCCCAAGGTAGAGATCACAGCAATCATTGCCAACTAAGTGACCACCTTTGAGCAAGACGTTGATTTGATATTGCCGACGCAGTGCTGTTGCCGCCTTAATCATTTGAGCGTGGTTATCAATAACCATGCTCACACACTCAGTGCTTAAAAGCGCGGCAGCCTCAACGGTATTAGGCGTTAATAAATCAATGTGTGGCAAAAGTTCGCGTTTTATACAGCTTAGTAACTCATTCGCCACTTGCGTCTTAATGACTGACGACTTATCACTGCTCGCCCGCAATACGGGATCGTAGATAATGCGAATGTTAGGTTGTTCAGCGCACAAAACGGCAAGTTTTTCAGCCAGCCATGTCACTTGCGCGCAGTCTACCAGCAAACCAATTTTTATCACGCTAGGCACTGTTTGCGCCGACAGCGCTTGCCATTGCTGCTCTAAAAACTCACAGCTTATCGCTTGCATCGCGATAAACTCCAATGAGTTTTGCGCCGTGACGCAGGTGACAATGGTCGCGCAATGTACGCCACTGACGGCAACGCCACGCAGGTCGGCGGCAATGCCAGCTAATGCTAAGCTGTCATTGCCGCCAATCGCCCACACTGTTGCGGGGCTATTGGCCGGAGCAGACATTATTTAACCTCGTCGGCCAATTTGTATATTTCGCCGCCCTGGTCTACAAATTCCTGCGACTTTTGCGCCATGGCCGCTTCAATGTCTACGTCAATTCCTACGCCAATGGTAACAGTCTCATCTAGCAGTTTGATTTCAATGGTATCTAAAGTCTTTGCGTATTCACGCACTTCTTGCGAAATTTTCATCGAGCAAAATTTAGGACCACACATTGAACAGAAATGGGCAACTTTTCCTGATTCTTGCGGCAAGGTTTCATCGTGATATTCGCGCGCACGTTGTGGGTCTAGGCCAATGTTAAATTGGTCATACCATCTAAATTCGAAACGCGCTTTAGACATCGCGTTATCGCGAATTTGTGCACCAGGATGTCCCTTAGCTAAATCAGCAGCGTGTGCGGCGATCTTATAGGTGATTAACCCTTCTTTAACATCGTCTTTGTTAGGCAGCCCTAAATGCTCTTTAGGCGTGACATAACATAACATCGCACAACCAAACCAACCGATCATGCCCGCGCCAATGCCCGAGGTGAAATGATCGTAACCCGGTGCAATGTCAGTCGTTAATGGCCCTAAAGTATAGAACGGCGCTTCATCGCACACTTCTAATTGCCTTTCCATGTTCTCTTTGATCATGTGCATTGGCACGTGACCCGGCCCTTCGATAATCACTTGCACGTCATATTCCCAAGCGACTTTGGTTAGCTCGCCCAAGGTTTCAAGTTCGGCAAATTGCGCTTCATCGTTGGCATCTGCAA
>JABSRV010000361.1 GCA_013214905.1 Psychrobium sp.
ATATTCTGGAAATATTTTGAACGTCGCTTGCGGCGGCCTCTGGAGAAATACAGGACGTATTTCTTAATGAAACTGCGATTTTAAGGATGACGGGTATAAGTTGAATTATATTGCCCCATAGCTGTATAGTTAGTTATTGCAAGACAACTAATTAACCTAATGATTAACTTTATGATTAAACGAAGAAATTTAAAGAAATTGTACACAAGTCTGTTATTGGCAAGCGTTAGCCTGTTTATGGGTTGTGCAACGATATCTCCAGCGCCGAAAGTCGTTATCGAACCAAAATCGATGGCTAGCTTACAGGTTCAACTTAATACTTATCCGCAAAGCTCATTTAAACAAGTGCAGGCCAAATTCTTCACTCGACAATCCAAAGAGTTAGTCTTTAGAGTCTTGTCTGACGTGGCTAAAACACCGCAATGGTTAAGCCCTGTGGCTAGTGTCGAAATGGTGACTATGTACAATAATCGTCAATTTTTACTGCACACAGTACTCGACAGTCCGTGGCCTTTCAAGCAACGAGAAATTGTGAGTTGTGTGAACACGACATTTTCTGAAACGGTGATTAGCATTAAGATCGAGTCTTGCAGTGACCGATTACCGCTTGATGAGAAGTTTGTACGGTTAACGCAGCTCAAATCTAGTTGGAATGTCAGGACTATTTCGGAAAATTTAGTCGAGATAAATTATAAAACATGGCTAGATCCAAGTGGCAACGTCCCAGCATTTATTTTTAATAATGAACTGATAGGCACCTCGACTACGGCGTTGAAAAAACTACAACAGATTATAGAAAAAGCAACGCTAGGCGACTACGATTATTAAATTATTGGTTAAAAGTACATAATGTGTCTTATGGTGAAAAATTAATGCGTCCAGTAATCATAATATTATTATTGGTATGGAGCATGATTCCAACGCCATCTTGGGCTGTTGAGATATTAATTGCATCGGGGCATGTGGACTATCCGCCATATGCTTGGCGTGATGGTGATAAAATTGTCGGTGTGAGTGTTGAGCTAACAACATTGATATTTAAAGAATTAGGCATAACTGTCGACGCGCGTTATGTCGGGCCTTGGGCTCGTATGCAGCGCGAAGCCAAACACGGAAAAATTGACTTTGTACTGGGTATTTACAAGAACAGGCAACGACTTCAATATCTGACGTTTCTGCCAGAATCCTACGAGAGAGACAAAGTCGTATTGTTCGTAAAAAAGCCACAATCGTTTCAATATAGTAGTTGGCAAGATCTAAAGGGGAAAATAGGCAGCGCGGTGATCGGTGAGTCTTTTGGGCCTGATTTTGATAGCTACCTTGCGGATAATCTTCATGTAGTACGAGTTAAAAATGTGAAGCAAAGCCTTAGAATGACTCATATAGGGCGAGTTGATTATACCATTGTTGGTTTATATACAGGCTTAGCCAAATCTTTGGAGCTTGGTTTGAGTAAGGATTTAACCGCATTATCTCAAGTTGTATCAAATCCTAAAGCATATCAGGCGTTTACCAAACAGTCTAAATTTGTCAAACACCTTAGTTATTTCAATAAGCGGATACAGCAACTAAAAGCCGATGGCACGATAGATAAGCTGGTGTTAAAGCACTGGAATATTTTTATGCAGCAAAAATCGGCCAATACTAAAAATCATTAATCGTCGCGAGTTAGCACTTCTAATAATTCAATTTCAAAGCTTAAATCAGAATGGGGGACAATATGTTCGCCAATTTTACGTTCACCGTATGCTAAGTGACTAGGCACAAATAATTTACGCTTACCGCCAACCTTCATGCCCATAATGCCTTGATCCCAGCCCTTGATGACACGACCGGTGCCAATAACACATTGAAACGCTTTGCCGCGATCGTAAGACGAATCAAACTGCGTGCCGTCGTTCAAAAAACCGCGGTATTGCGTAGTGATTAGCGCGCCTTTAACCGCTTCTTTACCATCGCCGATAATCACGTCTGTAATTTCTAATTCATTCATTATTAATCCTATAAAAATCTTAAATATTGATGGCGCAATAATAACATCATCCCTAGTTTCTTCTGCATATGAACTGATTAAGTTAGATAAAATCGATTAAAATCACCAAATTCATTAATTTTTCTATGCACTGCTTTAACTTTTGATTAAACTAAAATCAGTCAAAGTTAACAGCGCGTTATCATGGAAAAACATCAAGAATTATTAATTGCCCTAAGAAAAGTGATCCGAGCTATCGGCATACATTCTAAGCACCTCAATAAAACATCAGGCTTAACTAGCCCGCAATTGTTAATCATGCAGGAAATAGATAAAATTTCTGGTGTGAATTCGAGTCAAGTCGCGAAAAATATTACGTTAAGTGCGGCGACGGTGACCAATATTCTTGATAGGTTAGAAACTAAAAGTCTTATTTCTAGAGTGCGAAATACACAAGACAAGCGCCGTGTGAGCTTGTACTTAACCGATGCTGGCAAGGCTATATTGCAAAAAGCGCCGCAGCCGCTGCAAGAACATTTCATTGAAAATTTCGCTAATTTGGAAGAGTGGGAACAATCTCAGTTGTTATCATCCATGGAACGAATCGCTGTGATGATGGATGCCAATGAAATAGACGCTGCACCAGTACTGGCGCTGGACGCGATGAGTGCCAGCGCTGTTGTTAAAACTAGCACGGCAAAAGATTCAATCTAGCATCTTTACGTTTAGCGTATAAAAAAAGCTCGATAACAATGTGTGAATATTGTTATCGAGTTTTTTTTGCGTGCCTCGGCGAGGTCTATACCCAAAATCATTGGAATTGCAGTGCAGGTTTTCAGTTCCAGACAAAACCTGAGTACCTACATCACTGCTTTA
>JABSRV010000362.1 GCA_013214905.1 Psychrobium sp.
CTCAATAAGCTTAGGCGATTCGAACCTTAACGGCTTCACTGTAATTCCAATGATTTTGGGTATTATATATAAAGAATAACGACATTGAAGCCTTTGTTTGACCCTGCTTATTTTTTAAAAAACGTCACTAGTGAAGCAGGCGTTTATCAAATGCTCGATCTCGACAATGTCGTTATTTATGTTGGCAAGGCGAAGAACCTCAAAAAACGTCTTGCCAGTTATTTTCGCAGTAATATTAGTAATGGCAAAACACGAGTTCTGGTCAGTAAAATCTGTGACATTAAAATTATTGTCACCAGTAGCGAAATTGACGCACTTATCCTAGAAAATGATTTAATCAAACACCATCTGCCTAAATACAACGTATTGCTGCGTGATGACAAATCTTATCCTTATATTTTTATTTCTGATCATAAACACCCGCGTATTACCAGTCATCGAGGCCCTAAAAAAGCCAAAGGTAAATATTTTGGCCCCTATCCTAATAGTGGTGCAGTTCGCGAAAGTTTGCATTTATTACAAAAAATATTTCCTATGCGTCAGTGCGAAGATGTCTATTATCGCAATCGTTCGCGCCCCTGTTTGCAATATCAAATGAAGCGCTGTTTAGCGCCTTGTGTTGCGGGTAAAGTATCGGAAGATGAATACGCACAGGAAGTTAAATTAGCGGCGTTGTTCTTGTCGGGAAATAGTCAAGATGTGTTAAAGCAAGTGGTGCAAAAAATGGAAGCGGCGAGCGCGCAACTTAATTTTGAAAGCGCGGCGCGTTATCGCGACCAACTTACTGCATTGCGCAAAGTACAAGAGCAGCAATGGATTAACGGCGATCAAAGCGACATTGACGTGGTGGGTTTTAATTATGATCATGGCATTGCATGTTTTCATGTGCTATTTATCCGTAATGGCAAAGTGCTGGGTTCTCGTAGCTATTATCCTAAAATACCTAAAGATACCGACACTGATGAATTGCACAGCGCTTTTATGCTGCAGTTTTACCTTAATAACAGTGCAGGGCGACAAATTCCGCGGCAAATACTCCATCATAACCTTGAACTCGATAGTGATGCCATTGGGCAAGTGCTAACCGTTGAAGCGGGATATAAGGTTAGGCTGCACCACAACACTCGTGGACAACGCGCTAAATTGGTTGCGATGGCACAGCGCAATGCGCGCATTGGTTTAGAAAGTAAATTGGCGCAAAAGGGAACACAACTGCAACGCATAACGGCGCTTGAGCAAGCCATAGATAGTGACAAAAAGATTTATCGCATGGAATGTTTTGATATCTCCCATACGGCTGGTCAGCAAACGGTGGCCTCTTGTGTGGTATTTGATCGCGAAGGCCCAGCCAAATCGCAATATCGTAAATTTAATATTGAAGGCATAACCGGTGGCGATGATTACGCGGCGATGAATCAAGCGTTAACTCGCCGTTTTAGTAAAGCGACCGACGCCACACTGATACCTGATATTTTATTTATCGATGGTGGTAAAGGTCAGCTAACCGAAGCGGAAGAGGTGATGAAGAAATATCAAGACACCATGCCTAAGATGCCAATGTTGTTAGGCGTTGCAAAAGGTGAGGGCAGAAAAGCGGGTTTAGAGACATTATTTGTCGGTTTTACCCGCGAAATCATTGATCTTGAGAACGACAATCCAGCGCTACACCTTATTCAGCACATTCGAGATGAATCACACCGTTTTGCTATTACGGGTCACCGAGCGCGTCGCGCTAAGGTGAAAAACACCTCTACCCTAGAGCATATCGCCGGTGTGGGCCCTAAAAGGCGCCAAGCGTTAATCAAATACCTAGGTGGTATGCAAGAGCTTAAAAAGGCCAGCAGTAGTGAAATAGCTAAAGTGCCCGGTATCAGTCGAGAGTTAGCACAAATTATTTTTGATACCTTAAATCATTAACTGTCCTTTGGTGTATTTATGAGCGGTTGTTGTCGACGGCTCACTAGGGGTTTGTATTACGCACTGCTTTAGGGCAACATAAGGGCACATTTAATCAGTTAATTACCCGTAATGCCGTTAACTATTCCAAACCTTTTGACCCTTTTGCGGATCCTATTGATCCCCGTATTTCTTGTTTCCTTTTATGCCCCCATTGAGCATCGATATTTAGTCGCCGCCTTTATTTTTTGGTTTGCTGCTGGTACCGATATTCTTGACGGCTATCTCGCGCGAGTCTTAAATCAAACCACTAAATTTGGTGCGTTTCTCGATCCCGTCGCCGATAAGGTGATGGTGGGCAGTGCTCTAATCTTGCTAACCCAAGATTACCAAAGTATTTGGGTGACTATTCCTACCGTTATCATGATTGGCCGAGAAATTATTATCAGTGCCCTACGAGAGTGGATGGCCGAATTAGGCAAGCGCGACGTAGTTGCCGTCTCAATATGGGGCAAGGTAAAAGCGGCTGCACAAATGTTAGCCATCATTGCCTTGTTGTCTCGTTATAATGAAACCGTGATCAACATTGGTTACGGCTTATTGTACATTGCGACCGCTTTAACCATATCTTCGATGATCACTTACCTATGGGCGGCGGCTAAACATTTGAAGCAGGATGAGAAATAGCTGATTGAAAAAAGCCCATTGTGGGGTTATTTCAATCTTTTCGTTGGATATTTGGGCAAGTGAAATAAAAAGTTAAAAACATTGTTGACTCCACTGACGAAATCATTAGAATGCGCTGCATCGGATGACAACACGAACTACCCAAAACGTAGTGAGTCGTTATTTGAAGATAACGTTTTAATATGATGCGACTTTAGCTCAGCTGGTAGAGCGGTACCTTGCCAAGGTACAGGTCATGAGTTCGAACCTCATAAGTCGCTC
>JABSRV010000363.1 GCA_013214905.1 Psychrobium sp.
TATGTATCAAAAAACTCAGTTTATTTATACGGTGTCAGTTATTTAGAGCAACAAACTAAGGGCGTTATCCATAAATTTTCAATTACCGATGCACAAGTAAACTATGTAGCGTCAGGCGCCGTAGAGGGTAATTTCGGTAACCGAAATACGCAATTCCGCTTTAGTGAAAGCGGTGATTACTTACGCGTTATCAGCACGATTCGAGACGAAGACTTCAAACCATTGCATCAATTAACCGTCTTTAAGAGTAGCGCTGAGCATAACAAACTCGCATTGGTCAGCCAATTACCCAACGACAGTCAACCAGCAAAGATTGGTAAAGTAGACGAAGATATTTACGCAGTGCGCTATTTTGACAATAAGGCTTATGTTGTCACATTCCAGCGCACAGATCCTTTGTATGTCATTGATCTCAAAGATCATGAAAATCCATTTATTGCCGGCGCGTTAGAAATTCCAGGTTATAGTGCTTACCTTCACCCAATTTCAGAAAACCTGTTATTAGGCATTGGCCAACAAATTGACCCGAGTCGATTACCCAACGTTGGCGATGACGCGACCTCTAGCGCTCCAGTGATTGAGGAAGGTGCGCAGGTCAGTTTATTTGATGTCAGCGACCCAGCCTCACCGAAAAAGATCAATACCATTGTTTATGTCGATGGATACTCACCGGTTGAATTTGACTACCACGCTCTAACCTATTTAAAAGTGAGTGATGACAAGCATTTATTTGCCCTGCCAATCGAAACGTGGAGCAGCAAGTCTAATGCACAAAATGACGCGGTATGGTCACCCCATGTCACGCTGCAGTTATTAGAAGTGCGACTTTCGGGCTCAAGCAGCGAACTGCTTAAAGCAGGACAGATTAACGCGGTGAAACCCGATGGTTATTCACGTTTTATTGGTGCATGGGATGATCGCAGTATTATTCATGATGATGATATTTATTATATCCATGGCAACCATGTTTTACACAGTAAATGGAGCGATCCACAGAGTATCACCGGGCCTTACTAACTCTTACCAGCCGTCTATGGCAGGGGGAAATCGCCCCTCTTAGCCATCCTTGGCACCGCGGCATACCGTTCATCCTGTACATAAAAAAGCTCAGCAATTACTGAGCTTTTTTACGACTGACATTTATATTACTGACTAGTCTAAGAAACACTGGCGCAAGAAGTCACTTTTTCGTGTCATGAAATTTTCATTATCGCTATTAATAAAGCTGATCACTAATTGATATTTGTCTTGCTGGCATTTGTCTTGCGCCACCAATTCATATTCATTCATTACAATATGCATAGCTTCCACCACACTTTCAGACTCGCCTTGACCAATGTCAAATTCGTCTGGCTCAAAATTATCAAGCATCCATAATTGCAATTTCTCGGTGGTGATATCACTGCGTCCCCAAGATTCAATAACGTTTAATAACTGCTCTTTACTTACATTTTTCTTACTCATAGCTTCACTTCTGCTCTTTATTTAATCACTCACATTACCGGCTGGCGTTATCCAATCCATCGGTGCATTTTGATCACACTTGACACAATTGAGCAAAACACCTAATTTTCCCTCTCGCCCCGCTGGTGTGGTCACCCATTGGCGTACCATCCACGGTGGATTATGCCTGACGTGTTGATTGTGCCCGCATTTAAGGCGCGCAACCCAATGGCTTTCTTCGTCTTTATGATAACCAACGATGGCTTGTTTCATAATTGCTCAATAGGTTATATCAAAGGCTAATGATAATAAAATTGTCGGGCAATTGCAGCAATAAAAAAGGAAGCTAGCTTATTTTGTCTGTTTGGCAATTCCAACAAATTTCAAACGAGGCGTCATTGTGCTCGTCGCACTGCTCACACTGCCATTCGACAGTGTCTTGATTACTGTTTAGCGCATTAAGTATCTCTGATGCTTGTGCACTTTGTGAGTCGTCAAATACCCATAATTCAGGCCAAGAGTCGATAGCTGATACTTCCCCAATCGCCCCCGATGCAAATTCGTTTTTAATAAATGTTGCGATGTCCTGTGCCTCGACTAACGCTTTGGCATTATTAACGCTCATCAGGCTTTCGTTGCTATACACTAATTTCATATTCGCTTCCTTTAATATTAATCACGGTCATCAGTATTGATCTAATATCGTTAAAAAATCCAAGTTTATTTAAATATGCGCTTGCCAACAACATGGTTGATAGTTCGATAATACCAATTACATTCAATTTATGATCTTGTGGTGCGTGGAGAGAAATAATTTAGGCAAGGCGCTCGATTGAGTAATAGCTGACTATTGGGGCAGAAAGCAACATAGGCTAACTGGTTTTTATCTAGGTCCAGTGAGCACTAAAATTAATACATTTGGTATAAGATGCCATAACAATGAAGAAATACCAACCGTCATCACCATAATTAAATATGACCATAAACTAAAACAGCCAAGGCAATTACTTGCCTTGGCTGTTACTAGCTTTTAATAATGGTTGGGATTAGCCCCAGAATTTCCACCATTTTTTCTTGCTGTCTTTTTTCGCTTCTTGCGCTTTGTCTGAACCTTTATCTAGATCATTTTGAACTTGTTCAGATATCTTTTCTTTTTTCTTTTCAAGACCTTTTAATTTATCGTTTTTTTCATCTTTGGCTTTAGCTAAAAGTTCCTTTTTCTCGGAATCTACTTGATGTTTAAGGCTCTGACGTTTTTCGTTGGCTTGTTCTTTCTTCGCATCGAGCTTTTCTGCAAGCTCCATGCGCTTTTGTTCCATTTTTTCTTTATTGCTGTGTATCTTATCGTTAGCCGCTTTATGTTTGTCCATGG
>JABSRV010000364.1 GCA_013214905.1 Psychrobium sp.
CAGATAATTTTCAAAAGCTGGGGTTTTTAAGGGAGAACCATGGGAATGTAAGTCAATAAAACCTGAAGCAACAATACGCTGTTTAGCGTCAATTACCGTTTTTACTCGTGTCGCCAGATCTTGGGGCGTGAACGTTGACTTGCCAATGAATACAATGTTGTCTTTAACAATAACCAGATCGCTAAGTACTGCTTCATTGCTTAAGCCGTCGAGTACCTGACCATTAATAATTAACAGATCTATTTACGGATATTCGGCCAAAAATAACACAGCCTTCTGTTGGCAAGATATTGTGAGTAAACAGAGTGAACACAGAGCGATAAGTTGACATATTTTCTTCATAATCGTTTGCCAAATAGCTTCATCATGGTTGACATGCTAATAAAAAGCACAATAAGTGCAATAGGCAGAATTAATGCGGATTCATAGGCACCTGCTAAGCCATAAGCGAATAGAGCCACTAGGCCAGTTATGCCTGCGTATGCTGCTTGGGTTGAGACGTGGTCCAAATGATTACATTCAGCTCCTGCTGATGCTAACACCGTTGTATCTGAAATGGGTGATACATGATCGCCAAATAACCCTCCGCTGAGTACCGCTGCAATGGTCAAATACATCGATGCGCCTAATTCGAACCCTACTGGTATCGCAATCGTCATTAGTATCGCAAAGGTTCCGTAGGAGGAGCCTGTGGACAGAGAAATTATAGCGCCCAAGGCAAACACGATCATTGGAAAGTACATTGGATCTACTCTACCGCCAATAAGTGAACCTAGGTAGTCGGCCGTGTGAAGGTCTTTAGTCACAGAACTCAACGACCATGCAAGCACCAGCACGATAGAAATATAGACTAATGATTCAGCACCCTTGATGAAAATACCCAGAGATTCGGTGTAAGACCTTGCTTGGTGGCGATGCATCATGAACATGCAGGTTAATGACGCCGCTAAATAGGAAATTGCCAAGGCTGAGCGAATGTGGGTGGTGGTTAAACCACCATGAGTTGCGTGCCAAATGATAAGGCCACCGATCAGTACTAACATAACGCCTAAAGGGTATAAAAATATGCTTATTTTCTGTTCATCTGCGGTAATGTTGTTATCGGTGGTCAGGACTTTATCTTGACACTCGCTGTTTGTTGCCGCTTCATTTTTATCTGCGATATCTGAATCGTCTTGCTGATCAAACGAAGCGATAAACTGCTCTTGACTACGTTTCATTGGTCCATAGTCTTTCCCGATAAAGATTAGAATGGGAACAGTTGCTAGGGCCAAGAATGCGTAGAATTGGTAAGGAATAACCTTAATTAATACGGTGAATGAATTCTCATCGAGGCCAATTTCTGCATAAGACTTATCAATTAGCGAGGTTATATAAGCACCCCAACCGATAAAGGGGATTAAAATACTGATGGGCGATGATGTTGTGTCAAGAATATAGGCCAATTTTTCTTTACAAATTTTAAATTCTTTAAAGACTGAACGATACAATGGACCAACAATTAAACTGTTACCTGAATCAGTAAAAAATATAGCCAGACCTGACAGCCACACCAACAACTGTGCTTTGGCTTTACTCGTCACAATAGATGTGAGCTTATTGGCAAACGCAGTAGCGCCACCAGAAACTTCCAGTAATTTAACAAAGCCACCAATGATGAAAATGATTAAAATCACCTGCACTTGAGATCCATTAGCGACCTCCTTCAACACTTGATCTTCCATGGCGTTTAAGACTGCATAAAAGGGGTTATAGTCTGCCAATATAAAAGAGCCACTGAGAATGCCACAGGTAAGTGCTAGCAGAACATTTTTGCTATAAAGCGCGACAAAGATCGTTAAGACAGGGGGGATAATAGATAAAAATCCATATTCATTCATTGTATGTTTCACCTGTTTGGCTGTTAGATAGCGATTGGCGGGCATATTGTTGGGGTTCTAATATTTAGGTCAATCCTAAAATATAGTTTACGCTCTGCCGCCACTAAGTGCTGATGTTCGAACAGTTCACTGAATTGGTACTAGTTGGCTATTCGTATGTTTCAACTTGGTTTTTCAAGGATAGCAGCTTTTGAATATTATTGTAGATTGCGGGTTATGGTTCGCTAATGAATGGAAATTTTTAAGGTTCATCAGGTGGGTCAGAGAAATAAAGTGATTATTTACCATTAGTATTTGTGGTGCCGATGTTGTTTATTGCCGGCGCTATTATACCATTCAGTACAGGAACATCTTGGGGCAAGTTTGCCATCTTGATCCCCATTGGTGTACCACTGATTCAGACACTGGGACTACCACCGTCATTAGTCATTGCCGCGATATTGGGAGGGGGAGTATTTGGCGACCACTGTTCGCCTATATCGGACACGACATGCGTTTCAGCTATTGCCTCAGGTTGTAACCTTTTAGAGCATGTTAGAACCCAATTACCCTACGCCATATTTAGCGGTGTAGTAACGTTAATCGGGTATTTTATCGCAAGTTTTATTATGTTGTGATACACGCTAGCTTGATTGAAGTAAAAAGGCGTATCAGTTAATGCCAGATACGCCTTTTTATCATACGTCGGTTATTCGAATGCTAAGGTTACTTAAAAGCTATAAGTTACTTTTGCATACAAGAAGCGACCGTTAAAGCCATAAGGCGAGGTTGATGAATACGAACGACCCGCTGGTGCGCCTTCAGCAACCGGGCCATTGTCATCGGTTAAGTTATTAATACCGACTGCGAAGCCTGTATTGTCGTTAAGCTGATAAGCAAGCTCTGTATCGAACAGCACCGCGGCTGGCCC
Organism: Psychrobium sp.; assembly: GCA_013214905.1. GTDB lineage: Bacteria > Pseudomonadota > Gammaproteobacteria > Enterobacterales > Psychrobiaceae > Psychrobium. Next base: position 2,791 of record JABSRV010000364.1, read on the forward strand.
GTCTATCATAATGTCCAA
>JABSRV010000365.1 GCA_013214905.1 Psychrobium sp.
AAGGGCTCAATAAGCTCAGGCGATTCGAAACTTGACGGTTTTGCCTACACGGATGTAGGTACTCAGGTTTTGTCTGGAACTGAAAACCTGCACTGCAATTCCAATGATTTTGGGTATACATGACTAAAAAATTTATTATTGGCTTAACCGGTGGCATTGCGAGCGGCAAGACTACCGTCGCCAATTTATTTGGTGCGTTAGGCGTAGATATTGTCGACGCCGATATCGTGGCGCGTGAAGTTGTCGCAAAAGGAAGCCCTGCATTGGCTCAAATTAGCCAACACTTTGGCCCCGATGTACTTGATGAACATGGTTTGCTCAATCGCGCGCGACTACGCGAGATCATATTCAGTGATGTAACTGCTAAGCAATGGCTAAATGATTTAATGCATCCGTTAATTCGCCAATCCATGATTGAACAGCTCGCACAATGCACGTCAGATTATTGCCTGTTAGTGGCTCCCTTGCTGATTGAGAATAATATGCAATCATTAGTGCAGCGTATTTTAGTGGTTGACGTGACTAATGATACCCAAATATCCCGTACAATCGCTCGAGATGGTAGTGATTTGAAACAAGTTAAAATGATCATTGCCGCGCAAGTAGACAGGAAAACTAGGCTAAGTGTCGCCGATGATGTGATAAATAATGACGAAAAATTAGATAGGTTGACGAGTGATGTAAAAAAATTGCATTATAGGTACCTTGAAATGCTCAGGATGGATACTGAGGCAACTTAATGATAAATCGTGTTTCAGAAACCCCAATCCAAAATAATTATAAGGGGCGGTGCTAACTAATAGACTAAGAAGCTATTGCATGACGTTAGTAGGATATCGATTTGCGTTTAAATAGCGTTTGAAACTATGTCTGACATCATTATTTACGAATACCCCTTATCTGAAAAAGTACGTAGTTACCTGCGTATCGAGCAATTAGGACAGCAATTGCTCGCTTATCGCGATCTTGATCAACTTCATTTATTCAAACCATTCTTTTCTCATCTATTTTGTTTAAGCGAACAAATAGCTCGTGGTGAATTAAAAAAAGAACTTGTTCGTGATTTAGATAACCATAAAATTGCTTTAAAGCGTTGGCGAGACAACGAAAATATAGATAAAGAGCAGCTAGAAAAACTGTTAACTAAGATTGACTCGTTTAATTTTAGTCAAACACCAATCAATAAAGCGCTTAGCTTAGTTAATCAAGATGCGCTGCTTAACCAAATAAAAAGTAAAGCAGCACTCGCCGGCGGCGGTTGTGCCTTTGACACGCCACTATTGCATTATTGGTTTCACCTACCGATGACAAAGCGTCAATCTGACATTGATTTATGGTTAGCACCACTGATGCAAACCATAGAAGCGGTTCAACTTTTATTACAGTTATTAAGAGAAGCTGCCCCCTATCACGAAAAAATAGCCAAAGATGGTTTTTTTCAAGACAATTGCGAACAAAACCAGTTGCTCAGAATAAAGATTTCAGTGAACCAAGGCTGTTATCCGAACATTAGCGGCTATCGTAATAGGTATTCAATTCGTTTTTTATCTTGGAATGAACAGCCACTGCATGATATAAAGTTCGACCTTGCTTGTTGTTAGCTAATAAAGAGAATTTGAATGACCGTTGTTGATTGCCCAACCTGCCAAAAAAAGGTGACTTGGAACAAAGAAAGTATTTATCGTCCGTTTTGTTGTGAACGCTGCAAATTAATCGATTTGGGGGAGTGGGCCAGTGAAGGTCATACGATTGCAGGCACACAGCTTAGCGAAAATATGCCCTTTGACGAATTTGACCTGCCTATTAATGACGATTTCTTTAATAAGCAGTAAAAAAGTCGCTCTGTTCCAGACCAATGTTAACTAACGATAATATGGAACAGAGAAAAAATTAAGAGTTCACGCCTAACACCCAATCGACGATAGGTTGATTGGCATCGGGAAATTGATATTGTGATAGCTGCGATTTTGCCACCCATTTTATCTCTTGTTGCTCTAACCCCTTAGCTTGTCCGATAAAATTGGTCACGTGCCAAATATCTAACGAGACCAAACGATCACCATAGTCGTAATCTAAGATCATTACCGGCGCCGCTTCAACCACATCGATGGCCACTTCTTCTAGCAGCTCGCGGCGTAAGGCCACTAGTGTAGTTTCTCCCTGTTCAATCTTGCCTCCTGGGAATTCCCACTTACCACCTTGGTGTAGATGTTGATGACGTTTGGCCAATAGTATTTCTCCGTGGCTATTTTCGATGACGCCAACCGCTACTGCTATCTTCTTCATTTTATTGTCAAACTATGATTGAGAACTAAGGAGGCGTAGTATATCGCCAAATCCTATATTCAGTACAATAAAATGCCTCAACAGCTTAGTGACATTACACAAACAGACACCAAACAATATTATGGCGCTCAAGAGGCTATACCATTGCTGGTCATCGATAATAAGCAATGTTACGCGGTGATATCTTTGGTTGGTGGGCAGATATTAGCGTATAAGCAACGAGATAAAGCACCGCTTTTGTGGTTAAGTCCTAAGGTTGTTTTTAAAAAAGGTACGGCTATTAGAGGCGGTATTCCGCTTTGCGCACCGTGGTTTGGCAAGCACCCAAAAACTAATTCCCCAAACCACGGCTTTGCACGCACGAGCTTGTGGCACCATAGTGCGAGTCATTTGACTACGCAGGGAAAGATTAGCATTACGTTAGAACTTTCTAACAATGAGCATTCTAAAACTTATTATGACCACGATTTCACCATGGGTCTAA
>JABSRV010000366.1 GCA_013214905.1 Psychrobium sp.
AAGGAACTCTCGGTTCATTTACAACCTATTTTTGATATCGACAGTAAAAAAATAGTCTCTAGCGTTGCTCATGTCAGATGGCATCATCAAGCGTATAACAGCCGCGATACACAACGTTTTATTGCCGCAGCAAAAAGCGGTAGCTTAAGTAAACCATTGCACGACTGGCTATTAGAGAACTCATTAGCGATTGCAACACAATGGAATAATGAAGCACTAAATTACACGTCAATTCGAGTCAAGTTGGTGCCCGCACAACTCGAGAAAGAAGGCATAACGCAGTTTATCAAAAACCTTTGTAACATCTATCAGTTTGATCCCAAACGATTGATTTTAGAGTTTAATGAGCAAACATTAATTGAGCATTCTAACGTTGTTATGCTGGAGTTAAAAAAGCTTAAATCCATTGGTGCGACCTCAGTGTTAGACAAACTCGCTAATGCTTATATTGACGTTAATAACGTGAAAGCTCTTGGTATTGACCACATCATGAAAAAAGCGATTAGCGTTGAAAGTAAAGACTTGGATGGTACAACAACCCTATGCAGTCAGCGTTTAATTAACGTCATTAAATCGTGTAACATTTATCCACAGCAACAAGATTGGTTAGCAACCTGCGTGTTAATCTCTAGCGAGTCTCTTATCGACGACGATAAGCAATATCAACTGGTATGTTCTTCGTTAAACAACCCTAATTTTGTTGAACTGGCGGCCTCTATGCAGCAATTTGTCACCACGGCACAACCGATCGGCGAAAACACGAAAAGTCCAAGCGATCAAGCTTAGTGGTTAACACAATATGATGAAAAAACAGCGATATAATGCGCTGTTTCTTTACTTTATAAACTACTGCAACGTAATAATCTGGCTAGTTAAGTTTATTGAGATACGATTTGAGATACAATGCGCTTATCTTTTGACGGTAGTTATTAACAAATATGAATAGCAAACACATTGGTTTAGGCATGCACAGCGCACTCATTGCCGTTCATATCGACAAACGTCCTCCAATGGTTGAGTACGGCGCGTTATCATCAATTAATGCTTTAGTGCCCGGAGAAATCCATGCGATAGGACAGCATTGTGGCAACGGCTGGCGCAAAGTATTTAATATCTATGCCAAATTGCTTGTAACATTAGACAACCCCGTTTATTTAGCGGCAAAGAATACAAAAACGTGGCAGAACTTTAGAGATGAGTTCTTATTACAAGGTACCAGTAATTCAAGTTTAATGTTTAGTGAGCCCCACATAGTCACACCAACGTATCAAATTCGACTCATTATGGGCAAGGCTTACGCCAAAGCGCTGCTAAAAACGTCACTACGAGATGCAGCGTTCGACTGGTTAGACGACGACTTTGCAATCGATCTCCAACATCACATGATCATTTGCCCCTACTTTGATTACCGGCAGCTTTCTGATATAAAAATCCTCCGTCTTAGCCATTTAATCAACTCCCTGATTAATGCCCGACCGGAAGAATAATCAAGATCGTTTATTGGAAATTATTGCCATTAAATAACCACTATCGGCGTTGTGAAAACAATGGTAAATTTGGTATCTACATCTACTTCACTTTGACAATCAATCCGTCCTTTTAGGTTGTTGGTCACAATGTTGTAGATAATATTAAACCAAGTCCACTACCCCCGAATTCGCGATTCGTTGTAAAAAACAGAGCATATATTTTAGGCAGTATATCGCTTGATATACCGCGGCCGTCATCCTCATATACCAAGGTAAGTTCGTTGTCATTAGCCTGTACCACTATGCTTATTTTACCCGTTTCGTTATTTGGATAAGCGAGGGTGGCTGAATTGATCAGTAAGTTTGACAAAATTTGAGATATCGGCCCAAGAAAACTATTAAGTACCAACGTATCGCTACATTCAACATCTACCGTTATCTTTGATTTTTTGGTGATGTGATAAATACTTAAAAGGATCTCATCAATATATTATCTAAGATTAAACGTCCTACGTTCGTCTGAGCTTTGGTCTACGGAAATTTGCTTAAAACTCCTGACTAAATATGCGGTTCGTTCTAAGTTGCGATTAATGATACTAGCAGTCTGGGAAGATTCGTCTAAATATTTTACAAAATCTTGTTCTGACATTTTTTTTCAAGAAACTTCTGTTCTAATACTCCCGTTATTTCAACGAAATGGGTAATAGCCGTTAAGCCTATCCCTACGGGCGTATTAGTCTCATGTGCGATGCCAGCCACTAGGCCGCCAAGATTGGCCAACTTCTCGGAAGCCACAAGTCTTGATTGTGCTTGTTTCAGGTTGGAAAACGAGCGAGCTTGTTCTTCATTGCTTTTTTCAATTCTTGATTTCGTGATAAAATTTGTCGTTCTAAGGTTTTTTGTCAGCGATATATCGCAATACTGCATGAGTGAGCTGTTGATTATTAAGCTTAATATTTGTTAATACAATTTCACCCATATATCGGTTTCGTTATCCCCTTCAAATACCCATTCAAAACGGCAATGCTCTTCTTTATCACAAATGTTTTCAAACTCACGCCATTTTGTTCTCGACATACTATTGTCAGGTTGAGTCGTTGGTGACATGCCTAACAAACTCGCGTTCAATAGCTGTGATTTAGAATCACATCCAAAAATCGTTTGCGCCGCATGATTACAATCTATAATCATTTGGCTCTGTTGTAGATAATTGTTGTCTATACTTAATAATGAGACTAACTCATTGAGGGTATTAGCAATGAAGACAAAA
>JABSRV010000367.1 GCA_013214905.1 Psychrobium sp.
GGTTGGAAGATCGTGCAAACAATGCGATGTCGGTGCCTGATAATTGTTTGGCATAAAGTCCTATTTCTTTGCCTTCGCTGTTACTGGCTTTTTCTCCCCAGCGACTGTTGTCAGCGCCAAAGAAATATCCCATCTTGGCTAAATAGTTATCAGATATTTTTTCGTCGGTTTGCCATGTATCACTAGCCCATACCGCATCATCAACACCGCTGCCGTAATCGCCAGACTGGTTTGAGAAAATACGAATTGTTGATAAGTATTGCGCTTCTTTTTCTTCAACGCCTTGCTCGATTAAGTCGCGTTGAATGCGTTGGCTATTTTTCCAAACAGAGTTGCTCTCTTCCTTAAGCGTAGCGACCTGATTAACCGCCTTGGCGAGCAATTGCATCACGCTTGGAAATGCGTCGCGATAAAGCCCTGTTGCAGAAAGAACGACGTCCACACGTGGTCTTTTTAGATCCTTATATGCAATGATTTCTGTGCCTATCACTCGGCCACTAGCACTCCATTTAGGTGTTACGCCCATGGCATATAATACTTGTGATTCAAGCACACCGTAGTGACGCATGGTTTCAATTGACCATAAAGAAAAGGCCATTTTGTCAGGATAACGTTGATGCTTTTGGTAGTAATTAGCGATCATTTGATCGACAAGTTCTTTACCTTGCTCATACGCGGCTTGGGTTGGCACGCGAGACGGATTAAAACCAAAGAGGTTGTAACCTGTGGCTAATGATTCAGGATGGCGAATAGGGTCGCCGCCGGATTTAACTGGAATATATTTCGCACTTAAAAAATCGCTCATGGCATCGAGTTCGTGAATGCTCGCGAAGCTTTGATAAAGAGTCTTACCGCGCTCGATATCTTCGCGTAATGCCTTGGACATATCGCTGATGTGCAATGGACGATTCACCGTTTTATTGTCAGCGTCAATAATGTAGTTTTTAACCATTAAATAACCAGACAGTCTGCTAACATCGCTTTCGTCGCTCTGCTTTTTGCCATTATTATTCACTGGGGTCGCTTCGGCTTCATGGTAAGTGTGGCTATGGCTATTACCTTTATTAGCGTCTTGTTGTTCGCCATGATGCTCTCCCGCCAAACTCGCCGCATAATATTCGTGCTCAAAGTCACTGGCGCGCTGGGTAAATTCACTGCCTAACATTTGCACCAAAGTGGCAATGGTTAATGGCTGCTCTGGTAGCTCACCAAAGGTGTGTAAACCCAATGGCTGGTTGGCAGTCGCTAGGGCTTCTAAGTGAATGTGTAATTCGTCAATAAACTTATCGAATTGCTGCGCTACTTGGTCTTGCTGCCAACCTATGTCTTTGCAAATGTTGGTATCAAAACATAGGGCGGTAAGTTGCTGTCCGGTCTTTTGTTTTACGCCGCCTTGATCTAGCTGTTTGTATTGATGCATTAGCTCATGCAGGTTGCGAATTTCGCCTTGTAAACCAGCCGCTGCAAACGGTGGCGTCATATGAGATATTACAGTGGCGCGACCACGGCGTTTGGTTTGCATGGCTTCGCCGACATCGTCGACAATAAACGGGTAGACAACGGGCGTATCCCAAACTGCTAAATTACCTTGATCATAAATTGATAAACCGCGCTCTTTACCACCCAAATATTCTTGCGAGCCGTGAGTGCCTAAATGCACAATGGCGTCTGACTGCCAATATTCTCTGGCATAAAAATAGGCGGCTAAATAGAAGTGGTTGATTGGTACTAAACCTTGATGATAAATCGCGTTTTCGTCATTCTTGTTGTCTGAGCGGGGTGGTTGGCGCATGATCAGCATGTTGCCATTGCGGATGCGTGGCAGCACAAAGTAATGCTTGCCGTTTTTTTCTACCGCCATAAAGTTGTCTTGTGGCTGGCCCCAATGCGCGGTGATTTTTTCGGTCAGTGTCTTAGGCAGGCTATTAAACCACGTTAAATAGCGTTCTATTGGCATTAATTCCGCCAAGTCGTTGTCTAATAGCTCGGTTAGTTGATAATCACGATAAAATGGGTTTAAGATTTTCTTCGCATGTTCAATAAAATAAGCGCTGTCGCGTTGGCCTGTTTGATAACCTTCACTCGCTAAACGCTGACTGATTGCTTCAATGCTTTGCGGTACGTTCATGAATGACGCACCAACATCTTTGTCGCCCCACACAAACACAGTTATTTTCTTATCTTTGTTGGCTTTGTATTTTAAGTTTACTAGGTTGATGGCTTTGTTGACCAAATGCTCAAGTTGATAATCAATGATCTCTACCTGTTGATCACGCATGTTCATCGCCGCGACGATCATCGGGTCTGTCACACCTGCATTTTCAGGTAATACCAAGGTAAATGACATCATGTTAGCTGATATGCCTTGCTTGTCTTGCTCCCATGCTTCTTTGTCACCAGAATAATAGGTCATTGCCTGCATCACCGGCACCGCAAATTTTTCAAACTCTATCTTGCGTTGATTAGCCCAGTGGATATTACGAAAACTAATGATTAAATCGACTGCTGTTTTTTGCGCAACCACGGTATCGTTTTCCATAACGGGTAGCTGTAACAGGTGACTATAATCGCCGGTTACTGGGCTTAGTCTGAAGAAAAACGGCACCACATAAGCGCCTTTAGCTTCTAACTGCGCGATGGTGGCGTCAATCAGTGCTGTTTGCTCTGTTTCAATCAGTGAGCGTTGCAGCAATAGCGCTATTTTTGGTT
>JABSRV010000368.1 GCA_013214905.1 Psychrobium sp.
TGGCTGTGCAGCCTCTGCTAATTATAATGCGCTGCGCGGTGAACTAGTGATTAAGTTTGGTCGAAAATTTCTTGATCAAGCTCTACCCCTCGCTAGTGGTAGCCATAGTGGCAGTGCAACTTACACTGTTGTTGACGGACAGTTGCAAATTGGTTTAAGCAATGGCCAGATTACGGAGTTGCTTGAGCCTGCTAAATTTATTGCCTTTAATGGAACTAGCGATAAACCAACAACTATTTTGCTGAAAAATAACGGCTTGCACATAGAGTTATTGATTGATAGTAATAGTGCTATAGGCTCGCAAGATGGCGCTGGCATCAGTGATATCGTATTGGAATCAGCGCTGACGACTATTATGGATTGTGAAGATTCCATTGCTGCGGTCGACGCGCAAGACAAGGTAGTGGTTTATACAAACTGGCTTGGATTGATGAAAGGCAACTTAAGCCAAGAGATTAGTAAAGCTGGCAAAACGATTACTCGCCGTTTACACAACGACCGAACATACCTTAAAAGTGATGGCTCAACACTGACCCTTAAAGGGCGTAGTTTGATGTTTGTACGCAACGTTGGTCATTTGATGACTAATGAAGCGATATTAGATAAAAACGGTGAAGAAATTCCTGAAGGCATTTTAGACGGCGTTTTAACCTCGTTAATTTCATTGCACGACGTTAAGGGCAACGGTGAGTTTAGCAATACCACGACAGGTTCCATTTATATTGTTAAACCTAAAATGCATGGGCCACAAGAAGTGGCTTTCACCGATGACTTATTTAACGCCATTGAAGATTGTCTAGAGCTGCCTCGTTATACCATTAAAATGGGCATCATGGATGAAGAGCGCCGCACCACCATTAACCTAAAACAATGTATTGCAGCGGCTAAGTCGCGAGTTGTCTTTATTAATACCGGATTTTTAGATCGCACCGGTGATGAAATACATACCTCAATGGAAGCGGGGCCATTGATCCGCAAAGGCGAAATGAAAGGTTCTGCCTGGATCGCCGCTTATGAAAACAGAAATGTTGATATTGGTCTGGCTTGTGGTTTAAGTGGCCGCGCGCAAATAGGCAAAGGCATGTGGGCGATTCCGGATCAAATGGCTAACATGTTACAGGCTAAAATTGCGCATCCCCAATCGGGTGCCAATACCGCATGGGTACCTTCGCCAACCGCCGCAACACTTCATGTCATGCATTATCATCAGGTGGCTGTATTTTCGGTGCAACAAGAGTTACTTAATCGTGAAGTCGCTAGTCTTGATGATATTTTGGCGGTGCCATTGGCTCAAAATCCTTCATGGTCAAAGGACGAAATACAGCAAGAATTAGAAAATAACGCGCAAGGTATTCTTGGCTATGTGGTGCGTTGGGTTGACGCGGGCATTGGTTGCTCAAAAGTACCAGACATTAACAATGTGGGGTTAATGGAGGATCGCGCCACACTGCGCATCTCTTCGCAACACATTGCTAATTGGCTTCATCACAATATTTGCGATGTTGATCAGGTGCTAAGCGTGATGAAAAAGATGGCCGCGGTGGTTGATCAGCAAAATGCGGGAGATCCAACTTATCAGCCAATGGCTAGTAACTTTGACGACAACATTGCCTTTCAAGCGGCCTGTGAATTAGTGTTTGAAGGTGTGCAGCAACCTAATGGTTATACCGAACCTGTTTTGCATCGCAGCAGAATAGCCTATAAAAAGAGCTTATAAAAGAACCCGAGGGCTTCCACATGAAGCCCTTTTTATGTTCAGGATGAACGGTCAGTTTTTTTGCTCCTGCAAAACCTAAGTACCGCCATCCTTGGCGGCAATGGCAAAGAGCGGCGATTTGCCCATAATCTATTGAATTCCTACCTATAGTTAGGTTAAATAGCTGCTTGTCTTATACATATAGGTCCGCATGGAGATTATTTTAATACGTCATGGTAAACCTACCTCTGCAACCAATCCACGTCTAAGTGCTGGTGAGTATGCAAAGTGGATTCACTGTTATAACCATTCAAACATCGCTGTCGATAGTCGTCCTCATCAAGAGCCTATTGATTGCAGTAAATACTTTATTGTTTCAAGTGACCTTAAACGTGCACAACACTCTGCCAGCATTTACACCGGACAAGCTCCGTCATTAATCGATAAATACTATCGAGAAATGGAAATTCCAAGATACAAAATTCCACTTCGTTTAAGAGCTTGGACATGGGTATATCTTTGTAGAGTTTTATGGATGCTTGGCGTTAAAGGCCCATTTGAATCATTCGCTGTTGCCAAGCAACGAGCCGAACAAGCTGCTGATAAATTGATCGCATTAACATGCAAAAAAGATAAGGTTATGTTGTTTTCTCATGGCTACCTCAACTTCTACATTCGAAAAGCGTTAGTAAAAAAAGGTTGGCGATTGAATGATAAAAGTAGTGAGTATTGGGGGGTGACTAAACTCTATAAATAAGCATATCCCACGTATTTAGCCCGTAAATCAGACAACTGTCGTAGAGTTGTCTTACTAATTGCGTAAAACAATCTAAAAAACTTGGTTATGCTCAATCGGCTTCGACTATACCCGTCATCCTTGAAACCGCAGCTTTATTAAGAAATACGCACTGCTCGCCAGACTTCCTTATACCAGTTGTATTAATGAAGTGACCAATTTTGTAGTGAGGATAAACGGATTAGAGCAAGGCATTTATTTACAT
>JABSRV010000369.1 GCA_013214905.1 Psychrobium sp.
ATATTTTGAACGTCGCTTGCGGCGGCCTTTGGAGAAATACAGGACGTATTTCTTAATAAAACTGCGGTTTCAAGGATAACGGGTATAAAGGCAGCAAGTGAGGAAATAACAATGGCAGCACTATGGGGTGGTCGGTTTACACAAGCCGCAGACGAAAGATTCAAGAAATTTAATGACTCCTTACGGTTTGATTATCGTTTAGCCAAGCACGATATTATCGGTTCAATTAGCTGGTCACGTGCATTAGCACAAGTGAATGTATTAAGTCAGCAAGAGCAAGCAGATTTAGAGCAAGCGTTAATCGAGTTGGGGGAAGAAGTATTACAAGATCCTGAGAAAATCTTGCAAAGCGACGCGGAAGACATTCACAGTTGGGTAGAGCTAAAGCTAATCGAAAAAGTTGGTGACTTAGGTAAAAAGCTTCATACCGGACGTAGCAGAAACGATCAGGTAGCCACAGATCTTAAGCTGTGGTGTAAAGAGCAGGCGGTTGAGCTGTGTGAGCTAATCGTAAAGTTACAACAATCGCTCTTGGATTTAGCGGTGCGTGAGCAAGGTACTGTGATGCCGGGTTATACCCATTTACAACGTGCACAACCAATTAGCTTTGGTCATTGGTGTTTGGCATACGTTGAAATGTTTGACCGTGATTTAAGCCGCATGCGTGATACAGCGGTTCGCCTCGATCGTTGCCCTCTTGGTTCTGGCGCTTTGGCAGGGACGGCATATCCAATTGATCGGCATGCGTTGGCGCGTGATCTAGGCTTTAAGCAAGCGACGCTAAACAGTCTTGATTCTGTCTCTGATCGTGATCACGTATTGGAGCTGTTATCAGATGCGAGCATCTCAATGATGCATTTATCGCGCATGGCCGAAGATTTGATTTTCTATAACTCAGGGGAAGCGGGCTTTATTGAATTGGCCGATAATGTTACCTCTGGTTCATCGTTAATGCCGCAAAAGAAAAACCCAGACGCGTTAGAGCTTATCCGTGGTAAAACCGGGCGTGTATTTGGCGCGTTAAGCGCGATGATGATGACACTGAAAGCATTACCTTTAGCTTACAACAAAGACATGCAAGAAGACAAAGAAGGCTTGTTTGACGCACTAGATAACTGGGGCGATTGTTTAGCGATGGCGTCAATGGTATTAGAGGGCTTACAAACCAATAAAACAAGAATGTTGGCGGCGGCGCAACAAGGTTATGCCAACTCCACCGAACTGGCCGATTATTTAGTCACTAAAGATATCCCATTTCGGGAAGCTCATCATATTGTAGGTGAAGTGGTGGTCGCGGCTATTGCCAAGCAATTACCTCTTGAAGACTTCACCCTTGATCAGCTAAAAGAGTTTTCAAGCGTGATTGAATCAGACGTTTATCAACATTTGACCATTGATGCATGTTTAGCTAAACGGGAAGTCTTGGGCGGTACCTCACGCGCTAGTGTGATGTCGGCGCTTGACGAGCAACGCATCGATATACGCAATGAAATAACGCTAGCGGAAGTCGTGGGCAGTGCGCGCGGTGGGCAAGTGCACAGCGCGATGGGTAATATGCAGCAACGTCTTAATTCACACAAAGCAGATTTAATGAATGTACGACACGCTAAACTGTCGGATGTTGACGCTATCACTAAAATTGTCGGCCATTGGGCTGAGGTCGGTGAAACCCTACCACGCAGTCGTTTTGATGTGCTTAACAGCATCTTGGATTTCTCGGTGGCTGTGCACGAAGATAAAGTCATTGGCTGTGCCTCTTTATACATTTACGGTACTGGACTTGCCGAAATACGTTCGGTAGGCATTGATGTGTCGAGTCAAGGTTTTGGTCAAGGCAAGGCGTTAATCAACCACATGTTGCAACGAGCGCAAGAGCTAGAGTTGGCAAGGGTTATTGTGTTAACGCGTGTACCAGGTTTCTTCGAGAAGCATGGATTTGTGGAAGTGAAAAAAGAAACACTGCCTGAAAAGGTGATTAAGGATTGTGAAGGTTGCCCTAAGTTACTTCATTGCGATGAAATAGCGATGGAATTTACCATCGAGTAGCATGACTTAATTGTCTGAAAAGCCCCCAGCCGTTGGATAAAGTGATAACCAATGACTGGGTTTTTTTTTATGAGCGGCCTAAAAAATATCATCCTCAAACTGACTGTCTATTTGCTCATTAGCATTGCCATTAGATAGCTCGTCGGGCAGCTCAATTTGCCTTTTAGGCTCGGTGCCGGCAATGAAATACTCAAACAGTGAGGTATGGTCAATCTTTGGGGTAAGCAAACCAGTGGCGCGATCTATGCGCACCGTTTTAATGCCGCTCGGCATACTAATACGAGCTTCCGGATGCTCTTGTAATGCAATTTCCATGAAATATACCCATGCTGGAAGTGCGGTTTTTGCACCCGACGCTCGACCCATTATTTGCTTTTTACCGAAATTTTTATTTTTATAAACACGACCTAAATCGCGACTAGCATTATCAAAACCAACCCAGCTAGTGGCGACTAAATTAGGGGTAACGCCTGTAAACCAAGTATCTTTCGAGCTGTTGGTGGTGCCGGTTTTTCCGGCCAGATCCCGACGTCCCAACTGCATGGCCCTGACCCCCGTACCACGCCGGACGACATCCATCATCATGGACCGGATCAGGTAGGCGTTTTGAGGTGAGATAACCTGGCGGGCGAAGTTGTCTTCGG
>JABSRV010000037.1 GCA_013214905.1 Psychrobium sp.
GTTAGCTCCTCATATCTAAACGGGCAGTTACACAGCTGGTTTTACACCCTCAGTTGCTAATTTCAAGTTCTGCTTTTTTTTGCGTCTTGCAGGCGTTTATAAGTCAACCTCTTCATATTTCAAGCTTCTCCAGAAGCGCTCTATCATCACATTGTCTCCCCAGCAACCTTTTTCATCCATGTTAATCCTTATATTGTACGCTTTTAATTTGGCGGTAACCTCATTGCTAGTGAATCTGCCTTGATCCGAATTGAAGATCTCAGGCTTGCCATGGCGCTGTAAGGCTTCATCTAAACAGAATTGTGTATCCATCGTATTGGAGAGCCTAGAGGACAATATTTTACGGCTGTACGAGTTAATTATAGCTACAAGATAAAGAAAACCTATCTTCATCGGAATATATACGATGTCGATCGCCCACACTTGATTTGCATAGAGAATATCAAGATCACGTAATATATAGGGATAATTTTTATGCGATTTATCTGCGATCGTTGTTTCGGATACGCCGCGCCAATGCCCGTCGCCACCATGAGATGAATTACACGCTTTCGATTGACGTATTTTCCAAGCTTGACCAGCTCTGTATGAATGCGCCGACACCCCATGTATGGGTGAGCAAGATGGATCTCGTAAATTATTTTTTGCAGATCTAGCTCATCACCAGAAATACCTATTGGGCAGTAATATGCTGTAGAGCGTACGATATTAAGCAACTAGCATTGACGCGTTATAGAGACATTGTTGATTTTATCCAGCGAATCCTTTCGCTGGGCCCGATCTAATGATCGAGTATCTTGGTCAAAAAATAATTTCCCATCGTTAACTGACCAATTTTAGCATGTAACTTGTCGACCTCCTTCTCGTCATTATTCTTGGATAGCGTAGACTTCCCATCAAATATCGACGAGGCGTTCTTAAGTAATTCCTGCTTCTAGGTGATAATTGGTTGGCATGAGGATTAAATTGCTGCGCTAACTTTGATAAAGTGTTATCCCCTTTAGCAGCTAATGACACTTTAACTTTAAACTCGGGTTATAGTGGTCAATTTTTTTGGAGAGTTATGAAGCCGATTTTTTAAGTTCATTTACTTTCTGAACTGGTGTTAAATAATCGTTCACTGAATGCAAACGTCTGTAATTGTAAAATCTCATATATTTCTCAATACAATGTGTTAGTGATTGATGATTTATAAAAAGTAAGTGATTCAGTCGCTCTAATTTTAAATTTCTAAAGAAGCGTTCCATTACGGAATTATTCCAGCAATTTCCCCGACGACTCATGCTCTGAGTTATTTTGAGTCTGGCTAAATGACTTGTAAACAAGTTCGCTGAATACTGTACCCCATGATTAGAATGAAACATCAGATTTTTCAAATTAGGTCTATGTTTTTCGTTTGTATTATTTAAGGCTGCTTTAGCTAGTTTTTAATCAGGGCTTTGAGATACTGCCCAACAGAAAATATCTAGATAACCAAGGTATAACACGCATGTCAGCTAACTCCAATCCTGATTCATTCTAATATATGTGATGTCGCAGATCCAATGAGTATTCAGCGTTTCAGGGGTAAATTGACGCTTAAGTAAGTTCGGATCGTAGCGACATTCCTCTCCGGAATTTGGATACTAATGTTGATTTGCTAGGGGTAAGAGCCACCACATTAACTTTTTTCATTAATGAGGCAGTTTTATATATACCAATGGTATATCCGCGATTTTTAAGCTTGACATTCATTCGTCTTCGACCATGTGTACTGCCAGTGAGAGCAGCAACGTGTTGAATTACATTTAATAGTTCTTTATATTTTAAAATGGTCGATTTAACACCACATTGATAATAATAGGTGCTTTCATTGAACCCAAACAACACGACATAACTCAGTTACCGAGAACTCTTGATATGCCTTCTTGAGTCCAATAACCAGCTGAGGTTGCTGTTTTTCAGGGCAGATTCAACCTCGAAGTGCATAACTCAATTACGCCGCGATAGCGTCATGTGTTTATTCATTTATTCACTAGGCGTCTGGTAGTTTAACTTTTTCTTGGCCTATTATTAAGCTGTACTATCACTGCGTCAACTTCAATTGATGGGACTAATTTAAAATTTGTCTTCTTCGGCCAGTATTGGCGTAGTAATCCAATAGTATTTTCATTTAGACCCCGCTGCCATGAGCAGTATGGAACAGCAAAATAGACATGTGCGTCGAGCGCCATTGTCACTTCTTCGTGATAGAGGTACTCTTTACCATTGTCAACCGTAATCGTTAGTACAGCGTCTTTGTAGGGCATTAATAACGAGATTGTAGCTGCGGTCACCGTCGAGGATTTCTTATCAAATATTCGAGTAGATAAAGTAAAACTCGTTTTGCGTTCGACAATGTTAACCAGCGCATCACTATGTTCTTTGCCGATAACTAAGTATATTTCCCAATCGCCAACATGGACTTTTCATCATCAATATTCGGGCGTTCATCAATACTTGTCACCAACGGTGCAAAAATGATCCACGGATGTATCATTTAATTATTTTTAGGTGATACGGTATGTTAACGAAGGAGATATTTGTAGGTATTAAAGTCCTGCACAAACAAGGCTAAAGCATTCGCGAAATTGCCAACGAATTAAATGTATCACGTAATATCGTGCGTAAATACATAAGAGGAAGTGACCTACCTCATTATACAAAAAGACATTCACCACAGACTAAACACAGTCCATTTCATGAGTATATTCAAGGTCGAATAGATGCCGCTAAGCCACATTGGATCCCCGCTGTTGTCTTATATTCTGCGATTAATGATAGAGGATACCAAGGTGGGATCACTCAACTCAGAATATATTTACTTCCTTTCAAGAAATTGACGCCAGAACCACTCATTCGATTTGAAATTGATCCTGGTCAGTAAATGTAAATCGATTTCACCACGATCAAGCGTGGTGGCAAGCTTACGATTAAGGCATTCGTGGCAACGCTTGGTTATTCACTAGCCTGTTACGTATGTTGTTATGATCATGAGCGTACAGATGCATGGATTAAGTAAAGCATTTCACTATTTTTGCGGCGATCCCAAACAAGTGTTAGGTGATAATGCTAAAGCATTGGTTATTGAGCACTATGTTTACGGTGAGGGAAAACATCGCTGGAATTAGTAACTTTTTTATTTAGCTGAGGAGTACGGCTTTCAGCCGAAAGCATGCTGTCCATATCGTGCTAAAACCAAAGGAAAAGTTGAACGATTTAATCATTACTTGAAGAACAGTTTTGTTGTTTCGTTGCATGTAACACTCAAACAAGCTGGCTTACCCTTAGATTGCGCTAACAGTAAAACTGGTGCGTGGCTAAACGA
Source organism: Psychrobium sp. (assembly GCA_013214905.1). Classification (GTDB taxonomy): domain Bacteria; phylum Pseudomonadota; class Gammaproteobacteria; order Enterobacterales; family Psychrobiaceae; genus Psychrobium. The sequence continues at coordinate 3,347 of JABSRV010000037.1, forward strand.
TATTGCGCACCAACGTATTCATGGCCAACTGCACAAAAGCCTCAGCAGCTCCTTGACTACGAAGTAGCGTATTTACAGCCGCTTCCGCAAAAAACACACAGCAGTCAGGATTCGAAAACAAGGACTTTAGTGTCGTTAGTCGCACCAGTGGATGTTGAATGCTATCAACATCCAATATCAGTTTACAGCGAATTCTTGGAGCAGCTATGAATATTCAATAAGAGCAAATCTCGTCAATATGTGAGCAGCTATGCAGATTTTTTATATCAAATACTTACTAGTGAGTTAAACAATAAGTATGATTGGGCGCGGGAAGTCATGCTAAAAATTTCGGACTTCCCAAGAAAAACACTTGACCAATTTAACTTTAAGATTGCAACCAGCACGCCCCGTAGGGCGATAACAGAGCTAAGCGGTGCGAGAATGTTATTTTGCTAGGACCTAGTGGAACAGGAAAGATTCACTTGGCCATTTTACATTGGGTTATAAGGTGATCGAGCAATGTAAGAAAACACGATTTATGAGCGCTGCCTATTTAATACTCCAGCTAAGCAGCGCACAACGTCAAGGCAAATTTAAAAGCTATATGCAGCGCTCTATTTTACTCCTCGATCGCTAATCATTGATGAGATAGGCTATCTACCATTTAGCCATGACGAAGCTAATTTATTATTTAATGTGATTACTAAACGGTATGAAAAAGGAAGTTTGATTTTAACGAGCAATTTACCTTTTGGGCAATGGCCAGTGCTTTTTCAGATGATGTGCATTAACAGCGGCAATGCTAGATCGAGTATTGCACCACTCTCATGTGCTGCAATTAACTGGCGAAAGCTATCGGCTAAGAGAAAAACGAAAAGCGGGTATTATTGATACCTACAAATAGTAATTAGGTCGCTTTTTAATCGTTCATATACTAGAAAAATGGGTCAATTTAAAACTGTTGTTGACAAATACTAACACTCACCTATGGAGCCCGTCTGTCCAGCAAGAGGGATAGAAGAGGCACTGCTTGTTCCGTAGATTAATAAAGAAGTCATGTACAAACAGATTGATCTAATTGCAAATGTTACCGATCCAGAGATATATGCCATTGTCATCATGGATGGTGCTAGTTGGCACAATGAAGACATCTCGGCGGATTCCCCTAATGTCAGTATGATCAAATTGCCACCTTATTCACCCGAATTAAATCCAATCGATCAGGTGCGGGGTTGGATGAGACAACACCACTTAGTTGACAGATCATTCAAAGGTTACGACGATATTGTCAATAGTGTTTGTGATACGTGGAATTAATTTTTAAACAGTACTGAAAGAGTAATAAGTCTGTGTATAAGAGACTGGATAAATCTGGCCAGTTAATTAGCTAGATTGGTAGTATTTAATCAATTATTTTAGGTGTGGAAAGATGGTTGAAAGTCAACCACAAATAAATCATGGCACTTATACAATTAGTTACTCATACATAACGAAAAAAAGCCCATCATTTTGAATGATGGACTTTTAAATATTTAATAAAAATTTATATTAAATAACTATTAAAACTTGTATCGAGCGGTAAATCTAACTGAGCGTGGTGCTTGGAAGCCAGTTGGCTGCAGGAAGTTAGGATTAATTCGAGGATCACCTTTAGCGTAATCTTTTGTTTGGTTAAACTTTAGACCCTTACCAACATTCAATAAATTAAACACATCAACTTGCAATGTCAATTGCTTATCAGCCCACTCTGGCTGATAAACTAGGCCAGCATCAAGCATATAAGTCCATGATGTGCGTCCGTAATCCCCTCGGCTTGTTAGCTCAGTTTCACCATCTGCGTTGACACAATAGAAGCTAGATGCACCGTATCGATCAAAGTTAGGAGCATCCCATACCGTGTCATCATTACCTTGTAGCATGCCTTCAAGCGGGATGTATCCGTTACAGCTTAATGGAGTGCCAGACATGACATTAAAGTTAGCGCTCACAGTCCATTCATCGGTAAACTTGTAAGCACCGTAGGCTTTAAATTGATGGCGACGATCATTGGGTAGATCACCCTGCGACCCATCTTGAAATTTCTTATGATCGAAATCTTGAGTCGCACCAGCGTCATCTTGACCAAGCGTCGAGTTTACGTATCCTTCTATGTTACCTGAACTACGAGACAGTACATAAGACAGATTTGCATACCAACCATCGCTAAAGGCACGTTCTAATGTTAATTCTAATCCTTTATAACTTCTGTTGTATTTTGGTAATTCAAAGTAGTCATTTGATACGGAAATTTCTTGAACGTCGCCATCGCCATTTAAATCGGCAAAGATATTAATATCATTACCAGGATTTACTAGTATACAGCCCTGCATCTTAGATACATCAAAACCACCTTCAGGCGTCTCCCAACCGTTAGCTTCAGTAGCCATTTTATGGCCGTTATCAAGCCCCCATTGGTAAAAACCGTCATGCGAACACATGTCGTCCATACCATCTTGGATTTTACGATAGATAAACTTAACACCCGCAGTCCATTCATCGTTAAGTTCAGTTTGATAACCTAAAATTAGCTCATCTTGAAACATTGGATTTAAATCGGTAACGGCGATAACACGAGGGTCTGGTACTTGGTTGTCTTTGACGCCTGTGCCAATTTGCGCACCTTGACCAATAGGAGTACCGTCGGCAGCATTAAATCCATCAACTTTGTAGAAATATGTTGATGAACTTTCTAACTGTGTAGCACGAATGTTAGTGTTACCCGCAATAGGAATATAATAACGACCTAATGTACCATAGACTTTACTGGTCGAATCGCCGTTGACATCCCAAGAGAAGCCTAAACGAGGTGCAATTAAGCTGTCAGCTTCAACAAATATATCGCCATTACCAGCGAAGTTTGTGAATGTTTCATTACGAAGCCCAAAATATAACATCCATTCGTCATTTACTTGCCAATAATCCTCAATATAGAAAGCGGTATTTTCCACTTTGAAGCTACCAGACTGCTTAGTATCAGTAATTACACGGACTGCTTTTGTGCCTACTGGCTGTTCAACACGGTTAATTGTTGTAGTTGTATCTGCGTGAGACTCGAAGTAGCGATAGTAAACGCCACCAGTGTACTGGCTCCCTAAGGTGAATGAGGTAAACTCTTCAGCGTTATAACCTACACGGATATTGTGGTCACCGATTGTGTAATCAAGATCGATTTTAAAGCTCTTTCGTTCGTCGCGTGCTGATTTAGGCTCAGGATCTGAAACTCTTGATTGTGCAGTATTCCAACAACCTGTATTAACACGAGTTGCCCAAACTTTATCTCCAGTGGTATCTATAGCACGGGCACAAAGAGCAGCTGCTTCATCTGGATTACGAGGAACTTTGTTCTCATTTTTATCTTCTAATTGACCGTACATCAAACTTAGACTTAGATCATCTGTTAATTGACCAGAATAGTTCACAATAAAGATACTACCGCCATTCTCTTCGGTATAACGAGCTGACTCTTCGCCATGTTTACCTGTGTATGGAATAGAGGCATCATCGCTATCATGTGGATTTTGATAGAATACGCGATCGACATCTGTTTGATTTTGAATAAAGGTAGCTGAGAACAGGTGTTCATCTGTCGCATACCAATCGAGTTTTACCATGCCATTAGGGTTTGTCACCGAGCGGCTATTACTTTCGGTACGGTTATATATATCCCGTTCATTTTTTTGAAATTCAACATTGGCAAAAATAAACAATTTGTCTTCGATTAATGGACCACCAGTAGAAAAGTTATATGTTAAATCGCTTCGGTTGTTGTCTGCTTTATAAAGTGAAAGTGTTCCATCGTTCGTATCAAGGTCGACGACATTCTGGTTCGATGCGCGTAAACTTTCTGGTGAAAAGTAGACTGAAGTAGCAAACTTCCATTCGTTAGTTCCAGACTTAGTAATTGTATTGGTTACGCCACCAAGCGAACGACCAAATTCGGCTCCATAGCCACCTGTTTTTACTTGTGTTTGCGAAACTGCGTCAAATGGAAGAGAAGCAAAGGCCAAGAAGTTACGTATGTTCGTTACGTCAAAGCCGTCTATATAGTAACCGTTTTCAGCAACAGAAGAACCACCGAAAGAAGGTAAACTACCAAAGCTATCGTCACCAGGGACTGTGCCTGGAGTTAATAATGCAATAGACGTTGTAGAACGACCAACAGGAAGAAGTTCAATTTGTTCCTGTGTGAATACCATTGTAGATTCAACAGATGTAGTGTCTATAGCTGAAATGGCAGAGCCAACGATTGCGATTGATTCAATGTTATTCTGAGTAAATATTACCGACGAGCCAGTGCCGATTGTGACGTTAACTCTGCGTTTACCACCGTTGGTGCTAATCACATCATAAGTACCTGGAGGTACTGATTTAAAGCTAAATCGACCTTTGTCATTAATTACAATGCTACGGGATAAACCAGTATTTATGTTTTTAAAGGTAACAGTAGCACCTTCTTTGGCTTGACCATAGATTGAGCCAGAGGTGTTACTTGCTGCTATCGCCATTGTAGACGTTACCAAACAGGCACCTACTGCAACAGCTGTCAGTGTACGCTTAAAACTGAAATTATTATTCATTAGTTATCTCTCTCTCTATTATTTTATTCACCCAAAGCAAAACCGATAGACTGACAATGCTAAGAGATGTGCGACTAAAATAGCATTTTAACGGGATTTGTAAATAGTTTGTAACGGGTTATGAGCGTTTTTTTTATATTTTTTGAACGAATTTGATTGTTTTGTCTGTTTTATGCTCTAATAGTTTGATTAGGTTCGATTTCTAAAAAAATAACTATTCACTTTTGAGTGTAAAGTATGCAATTTTATCCATCGCTATTTCGAGATGATTTTCGAGAGTTAGGCCGCTTTTTACTCGAGGTTTAAAGTCGTGATCGCCATCTTCGAGCCAACACCAGTCGATTTTTTTTGATATATCATAACTGGCAACATCTAATTCACTGCCCAATTTATCGCGAGTTCCTTGGCAAATTAGCAAATCGGCATTAATTAGAGGTAAATGTTCTATGCGTAGTTTTTCAGGCTTTGCTTGAGGGTGAAATGGATAACCCAAGCAAATAACGCCCTTAATAGCACTATTTAATTCATCGTCACCCAATGCGGCCACCATGCTTGCAATGCGCCCGCCCATGGACTTTCCGCCTATAAATACAGGTTGTTTGCTTTCTAATATTAATTGCTTAAAAAATTCGACTAACTTGGGTGCCCTATCCGGTGGTCGTCGGGTGCCTTGTTGCATGCGAATTTGCATGTAGGGAAAGTTAAAACGGGCAACGCGAATGCCTCTTTTAGCTAATCCTTGTGCCATATCTTCCATCCATTGCGATTGGCAGCTTGCGCCTGCACCATGGGCGAATAAAAAGAGTGGGCCATCTTCTGGACCATCAAAAATAAATTCCATAAAGCTCAACTTATTAAATGTTTGAAATGATTAAACTGCTCAGCAGGGTGATAACGACAAAAGCAAGGTAGCTATGACGCAACTGTAAACACATACGTTTCACATGCACTAGGTCATCAAGGTTTGGAGTTTGGCTATAGCCTAGTGAAGGGCGCTTGATCTTTATTTGATCATAGATCACCGCGCCGCCAAGCTGGCGTTGCAGTGCATTGGCTGTGGTAGATAAAAGCAGTCCATTACCGAATCTGTGCCATTGTTTAGCGTCGGTGAAAGTTTGTTTGTTTAAGTGTTTAAAGCCATACAACAATGCAATGTTAAGGCAAAGCAGCAGATGATTTGGCAAATTAATCAAGGCTGATAACGATGACGTTAGTTTTCCAAAGTGCCTATATTTTATTTTTTTAGGATTCCAGCATTGCGCTAAAGAGCTAATGCAAACACTCATGACTAAGCCGTATATGCCTAACAAGATATAAGCGAAAATGACGTTGAAATATGTTTGTGCGAGGCGCTGTAACAGTCCTTCAATACAGGCTTTAACGATGCCCATAGTTGAAAGCGTCTGATGATCGCGAACGCAAAGCAGGGCAAGCTGTTCACGAGCAAGCACTTTATGCTGGCGCGTTAAGCTAGTGATAATTAAACCGCATTGACTAATTAACTGACGACTCGATAGTGCAAAAAACAGTATAACGCCTTCAAAGAACCATGCGCTGCTCGCAAAGTACAAAAGGGTAGCACAGGCGCCAAGGCTCAGTGTAAGCAGTAATGTCATGGCTAACGCGCCCGCACCAATTTGCTGCGGCGCGGTGCGTTGATTAACTTTTTTCGCAAGTTGCATTGCCAGGTAGCGAAACAGCGTTGCCGGGTGATATGACGCAGGTAAACTAACGTAGCGCTCAATAATGAGCACTATTAACAAGGTTAATAAGCGCAGACTGAAATCAGACAATATTAATTGTTGGCTTAATGCGCTCATTATTGCTCTGCTTTAATTAGTTTAAATTAATGTCGTTACAAAGTGGTAACATGGCGACCACCATATCAGCTGAATTTTTGGCCGCAGTCACTAGGTACTCGTCAAAGCTAAGTTCACTCTTCTTACCTGCAATATCAGACAGTGAGCGGATCACTACAAATGGCATGTCAAACAAATGACAAGTTTGTGCGATGGCAGCGGCTTCCATTTCACACGCTTGCATGGTTGGGAAGTTTTTACGAACTTGTTCAACACGTACCGGATCCGCCATGAAAGTATCGCCAGTGGCAATAAGGCCAGCGACTGTTTGAACGTCGTTACTTGTATTCTCAATGGCTTGACGAGCAATACGCATTAATTCTGGATGGGGTAAAAAGGCGGCTGGCATTTTTGGTAGTTGACCAATTTCATAACCAAATACCGTAAGATCTGCGTCATGGTGGCGTTCTTCACTGCCAATGACTACGTCACCAACATTAAGTTTTGGATCAAAACCACCGGCAGAGCCTGTATTAATTACGCAATCGGGTGCATATTTTTCGATTAGCAATGTGGTGGTGACACTAGCTGCTACCTTACCGATGCCTGACAATGCGACAATAACCTCGGTGCCAGCAATGGTGCCGCTACAAAATTCAATGCCTGCAAACTTTTCGATGTGCAGGTTTTCTATTTGCTGTCGAAGAACCGCGACTTCTGGTTCCATTGCGCCAATTATTGCAACTTTCATGAATTAATACTCAAAGATAAAAAAGCGATCTTAACGTATCTATTCAATAGTTGACATAAAAAAGGCTGCCGAAGCAGCCTTTATCGTCATTAAACCAATTCACATCACTAAAGGTCTAGATATTGCAAAATGCCTTCTGCCGCGTCACGACCTTCCGCAATCGCGGTAACCACAAGATCTGAACCTCGAACCATATCACCGCCAGCAAATACTTTTTCGTTGGTAGTTTGAAAAGGGATTTTAGATTGATTAGCCACCACGCGATCCCACTTATCAGTTGAAATGCCGTGGTCCTTAAACCATGGTTGTGGGTTGGGCTTAAATCCAAAGGCCATGATTACAATGTCGACATCTAGATCATATTGTGAATCTTCAACGGTTTCTGCGCGTCGACGTCCGTTGCCATCGGGCTTACCCATTTGTGTTTTAACCAAGGTAATCGCACTAACTTTATCGTCAGTCACAACAACATCAAGCGGTTGGCGGTTATATAGAAATTCAACACCTTCCTCTTTGGCGTTTTGAACTTCACGTTTAGAGCCGGGCATATTGGCCTCATCGCGGCGATAAATACAGCGCACTTCTTTAGCGCCCTGACGAATAGCGGTGCGTACACAATCCATCGCCGTATCACCACCACCGAGCACAGCAACGCTTTTACCTTTTAAATCGGTAAAAGGATTTTCAGGATCGTCATAGCCCATTAAATTATTGGTATTGCCGATAAGATAAGGCAGTGCATCTAATACGCCATCGGCTGACTCGTTCTTAAAACCACCTTTAATAAAGGTATAAGTACCCATGCCTAAGAAAACCGCGTCAAACTCTGTTTGCAAGTCCTCAAACATCACGTCCTTGCCCACAGAGGTATTAAGTCTAAATTCTACCCCTAACGATTCAAAATATTCACGGCGCGATATCATGACCGATTTCTCTAATTTGAACGACGGAATGCCAAAGGTAAGCAGGCCGCCAATTTCAGGATTCTTGTCAAATACAACGGGGGTAACGCCATTACGGATTAAAATATCGGCACAGCCTAAACCTGCAGGACCAGCACCAATAACCGCGACTCGTTTACCTGTACTTACTACTGCCGATAAATCAGGGCGCCAGCCCATCTCTAACGCCGTATCGGTAATGTACTTTTCTATATTGCCGATAGTGACCGCACCAAAATCATCGTTAATGGTGCAAGATCCTTCACATAATCTGTCTTGCGGACAAACTCGCCCGCAGACTTCAGGCAGAGTATTGGTTTGATGGCACAAATCGGCGGCTTCTAAAATACGCCCTTGTTTGGCAAGCTCTAACCAATCAGGAATGTAGTTATGCAGTGGACATTTCCATTGGCAATAAGGATTGCCGCAATCGAGGCAGCGATCAGCTTGCTCTTCAACTTGTGGTTGCTCGAACAGGTTATATATTTCAATAAACTGTTCTTGGCGCTGCTTGATGTCTTTCTTTTGTGGATCGTGACGGCCAACATTAATGTATTGGAAATCGTCGCTAACCACATTTGATACTATTTTTTTAATTTGTGACATGGTTTTATCCTGCATTAACGGCGAGTTTGAGTACGTTTGTGGCACTAGGCAACATCGTTTGAATGTTGGCAGCCGTTGGTTTTACCAATAAAAATTTTGGTAACCAATGCTCAAAGTCATCTAAAATCATTTTGGCTCGTGCGCTACCTGTCGCCAAAAAGTGCTCTTCAATCAGTGATTTCAAGTGACCTTGATACGCTTTTGTTTCAATTGGCACTGCTTCGGCGCATTCATGATTCATGCGTTGGTCGATGTTTTTGGCTTCATCTAATAAATAAGCGAAACCACCAGTCATACCTGCGGCAAAGTTAACCCCAGTATCACCTAAGCACACCACAATGCCGCCAGTCATATATTCACAGCCGTTATCGCCCATGCCTTCAACAACTGTTATTGCACCAGAATTTCGCACGCCAAATCGCTCGCCCGCTTGACCTGCCGCAAATAATTTACCGCCCGTTGCGCCATACAAACAGGTATTGCCAATAATTGACGCGTTATGCGTTTCAAAAGCGACGCCCTGCGGCGGGTGAACGACTAAGCGTCCGCCTGTCATGCCTTTACCAACATAATCGTTAGCGTCCCCAACAATGGTCATGTGCAGTCCACCGGCGTTCCAAACGCCAAAACTTTGTCCAGCAGTGCCAGTAAAGTTTAGCTCGATTGGGGCCTCACTCATGCCTTGATTACCGTGATGATCCGCAATGATGCCGCTTAAACCAGCACCCACCGAGCGATCGGTATTTCGAATATCTAAGGTCCACTGACCACCTTTTTTCCCCACTATCGCGTCAGTTGCCAATTGACCTAAGTGTTGATTCATCGCCCCAATATCGTACGCCGGATTGCCCTGTGTCCAAGAGACACCACAGCCTTCGTGTGGTATTGGTTGATATAAAATGTCGCTTAAATCTAGCTTGCTTTGGCGTTTTGTTTGCCCGCTAATCACATTCAATAAGTCTGTACGACCAATTAAATCGGTTAGATTTTCAATGCCCAAACCTGCCAATATCTCACGGATATCTTGCGCTAGCGCTTCAAAATAGTTAGCGACCATTTCTGGCAACCCTTTGAAATGCTTGTCGCGCAGTTCTTTATTTTGTGTTGCCACACCTGTCGCACAATTATTTAGATGACAAATACGTAAGTACTTACAACCCAGCGCTACCATTGGTGCGGTGCCAAAACCAAAGCTTTCTGCACCCAAAATCGCGGCTTTAATAACATCTAAGCCTGTTTTGAGACCGCCATCTACTTGTAGACGTACCTTATGACGCAGGCCATTTTCGACCAAGGCCTGCTGCACTTCGGCCAAGCCAAGTTCCCACGGACTGCCTGCGTATTTAACAGAGGTTAGCGGACTAGCACCTGTGCCGCCGTCGTAACCAGATATGGTGATCAAATCTGCATAGGCTTTGGCAACACCGGTGGCAATAGTGCCAATGCCTGGTTCAGATACTAGTTTGACCGAGATAAGTGCTTTAGGGTTAATTTGCTTTAAATCGAAAATTAACTGCGCCAGATCTTCAATCGAATAAATATCGTGATGCGGCGGTGGTGAAATGAGCGTCACTCCAGGCGTTGAAAAGCGTAAGCTAGCAATTTCAGCAGATACTTTCTCACCTGGCAATTGACCACCTTCACCAGGTTTTGCCCCTTGTGCAACCTTAATTTGAATCACTTCTGCGTTCATCAAATAATGCGGCGTCACGCCAAAGCGGCCGGAAGCAACTTGTTTGATTTTAGAATTACGTTCACTGTTAAAGCGTGACGGATCTTCACCGCCTTCACCCGAGTTAGATTGTCCGCCAAGGCGATTCATCGCAACGGCTAATGCTTCGTGTGCTTCTGGACTTAACGCGCCAATAGACATCGCGGCACTGTCGAAACGTGGAAATAGTTTTTTCGCACTTTCTACTTTCGAAATATCGATGGCTTGTTGATCATCGCTTAACGCGAAAAGATCGCGTAGCGTGGCGACAGGACGCTCGTTTACGGCTTTTGCAAAGGCTAAATAATCGGCATATTCACCGCTATTGACCGACTTTTGCAATAATTGTACTACGTCAGGGTTGTAGCAATGATATTCGCCGCGAAAATCAAACTTTAACAAACCGCCATGATCGATAGGTATACGTTTGCGGTACGCTTTATCACGCAAAATCGCTTGGTCGAGTTCAAAATCGCCAAAATCGGCGCCTTTAATGCGGTTAGTTACCCCTTTAAAGCAAAGCTCAACTACTTCATCGGCTAGGCCAATGGCTTCAAATAACTGGGAACAGCGATAACTAGAAATGGTCGAAATGCCCATTTTAGACATGATTTTCATCAAGCCTTTCTCGATGCCTTTACGATAATTAATCACCGCTTGTTTAGGTGACTCATCAAGCTTGCCTAACTCTATTTGCTCTAACAATGTTTCATAGGCCAAATAAGGATAAACAGCTGTAACACCAAAGCCGAATAAAACGGCGAACTGATGCGGATCTCTAACCGCGCCTGTTTCCACCACAATATTGGTTTCACAGCGCAGGTTATTATCGACTAATCGCTGTTGCACAGCACCTGCCGCCATCGCTGCTGGGATAGGCAATGTGCCCTTACTGATATTACGGTCGGTTAAAATAAGAATGACCGATCCTTGCTCTGAAGCTTCTTGCGCTTTATCACACAATTCAATAATGGCTTGCTCTAACGACGTATCTTCATTGTAATTTAATGGCAATTCAGTGGTTAAATAATACTTAGGATCGAGTTGACGCAATTGTTCTAAATCACTAAATACTAATACCGGAGAGTCAAACATGATTCGATGGGCTGAGCCCAAAGTTTCTTTAAATAGATTTTGCTCAGAACCAATACAGGTCGCTAGTGACATAGTGTGCGCTTCACGCAGTGGATCGATCGCAGGATTAGTAACCTGAGCAAACTTTTGTCTAAAATAATCAAATAATGAGCGCTGGCGCTGTGATAGTACCGCCATTGGCGCGTCATCACCCATTGATGCCGTCACTTCCTGACCATTGCGCGCCATAATATTCATCACATCATGAATTTCTTCTTTGCTGTAATTAAACTGCTTGTGATAAATAGCTAACGCATCATCGTCTAAACTGCGATTACCTGAATTTGATTCTTCGCGTTCTGAAAACGGCACTAAGCGCAGCGTATTTTTGTGCATCCATTTTCGATATGGATGACGACTCTTTAAATCATTATCAATGTCAAAGGTTGAGGTCAATTTACCGGTGTAAGTATCAACGACTAATAACTCGCCTGGGCCAACGCGACCTTTTTCTAAAACTTCGTCAGGTTTGTAATCCCAAATACCAATCTCAGAAGCAAGGGTAAGCACCCGATCATTTGTCACCACATAACGTGCAGGGCGCAGACCATTTCTGTCGACCGCACAAGCCACGTGTCGTCCGTTGGTCATCACCACACCGGCGGGGCCGTCCCACGGCTCCATATGCATAGAATTAAAATCATAAAATGCGCGCAAATCTCTATCCATGATCGGATTTGATTGCCACGCCGGTGGAATGAGCATACGCATTGAGCGATATAAATCCATGCCGCCCATTAGTAATAATTCCAGCATATTATCTAACGATGATGAGTCAGAGCCGCTGTCACTGACAAACGGCGCTGCGTCTTGTAAATCGGGTAATAACGGCGATCTAAATTTATAAGATCTTGCTTTTGCCCATTGACGGTTGCCCGTAATAGTATTGATTTCACCATTGTGTGCCAATAAGCGAAACGGCTGTGCTAGCGGCCATTTCGGTGAAGTATTAGTAGAGAATCGTTGATGGAACAAGCAAATAGAGCTTTCGGTGCGTAAATCGGCTAAGTCTAAATAGAAACGAGGTAAATCAACGGGCTTAACTAGCCCCTTATAAATAGTCACCATGGACGACAAACTGGCAATGTAAAAAACATCATCATCTGTTAGGCGTTTTTCGGCGCGTCGACGTGCCATATATAAACGTCGCTCAATATCGCGACTGACCCACCCAGCGGGGGCATTGACAAAAATTTGCTCAATTAGTGGCAATTCGTCTAACGCAATCGGGCCTAATACGCTTTTGTCGGTAGGCACTTTACGCCAGCCAACGACCGCCATGGTTTCTTTCTCTAGCTCTTCGCGTAATACTTCGCGCGAGTGTTGGGCTAGTACAGGGTCTGTATTTAAAAAACACATGCCAACAGAGAATTTTTTGCTGAGAGACCAATCTTTTTCTTTAGCAACCGCTTGAAATAAACGATCCGGTGCCTGCATTAATAGACCACAACCGTCGCCGGTGATGCCGTCAGACGCAATGCCACCACGATGCTGCATTCTGTCGAGAGCTTCGATGGCAGTACGGATAATTTTATGGCTCGCTTGACCATCCATTTGCGCGATCAGGCCAAAACCACAATTGTCTTTTTCAAACTCAGGACTCGTTAATGCCATGCTCATTATCTCTTTATTCTATTTATGCAATACATATGCAGTAAGCGGTTTTATTAACAACTTCGCAATATCTAATAAAATTACACTTGGTGGTTAAAATTATCCCGAAATATTGGCAATGTCAATGTGTCTTTGTTTATAGCCTAGATAGATAATGCGTATGGAGCTAAGTGTTTGTTTTCTAGCGTTAACGGCCTGTTAGTGAATGATTTTCATTATCACTTAAGCTAGCTTTACGCCAACGTAAAGCTAGTCTTTAGAAATTCCATTTTGTAATTAAATTACATAAAATGCTTTACGTACACGTTAATCTTACTAAGCCATTGGCTTGTTTAGTGCTTTAAAACGAAATTAAAACCATTTATTTAAACGTCTGTTTAAATAAATATTACACTTTAAGTGCATAATGATGCTTGTAGATTAATTTGAGGGGACGGGATTAGGCATAAAAAAACCAGAGCATGCTCTGGTTTTTCGGGAGGAGGAGTTATACCTATTAAGGATGATAACCGTTGTCGATACCTTTAACTGCAATTGCTACTGCGTCATGGGCATGTAATGACTCATAATGATTGATGCGGATCCAGTAATCGCTATAATCCTGTTGATTCAAGCCGTGCTTAATCCGGCGCACTGCATCTTCACAAAACATCAAGTTGGCTGCATTTAAACGGGCAAATTCTTGCTCGTCTTCACGCTTAACCGCCGCTTGAACTGGCGTTTGCATAATGTCTTCGATGTTGTCGATAAGCTGTCGAATAGGAAACTGCTGCAAATTAGCAGGCAGCATAACTTTAACTTGCGCAATACTGCGCTGGCTATGCGGTGTTGCAATAATACCTTCGGTGCTACCAAGCCATTGCATGACAGTTTCTTTATCTACCGATTTATCGGTAAACGTAGCGCTAAAGGCTTTTTGAATTAACTGTCTGGCTAACGCTGCTGAGCAAGGACAAGTTGAAGAGTACGGCACATCAACAGATAACTCGGTAGATAACTCACCTTGATGATAGGTTGCTTTTAACGTTACGGCGTAGGCCTTCCAGCCTGTTTTCTTGCTTAATAAAGACGCTCGGCGTAAATGGTAGTCAAAATTGAAACACACTTGAGCCCTGTCGCTAACATCATCATGAGTCGCAATGAAATCGCTAAGCAAGTCGTGTAACTGCTGTGGATTAAGGCTATGCTCTGTTGATAATTCGTCTAAGCGAAGAAACAAACGAGACATGTGAATGCCTTTTGCGTGTGGCACGATGACATTAACGAATGTCTCAACTTTGGCAGCAACGCGCTGTGCTGTTTCGTCTTTGGTCTCAAGCATTATCGGCATTTCGATATTACTCATACCAACCCAATCTATGTTGCCTTCGGTTTGAGCATTTGAATTGCTGGCAATATCTGGCATTTGGTGGGGCATTTATTACAACTCCAACGTAAAAAGTGTCTAATGATTATCTTGTGTACCCGTCATCCTTGAAACCGCCGTTTTATTAAGAAATACGTCCTGTATTTCTCCAAAGGCCGCCGCAAGCGACGTTCAAAATATTTCCAAAATATTTTGTGTCGGCGGATTCGAATCTTGACGGCTTTGCCTACACGGATGTAGGTACTCAGGTTTTGTCTGGAACTAAAAACCCGCACTTGCAATTATTTTGGGTACATCAATAGATAGCAGTAAATTTTGTGCGGGCATTGTATCATGCTATCGATTGATTAAACTACGAAATGGCAAGGTGAACTGCATTTATTCCAGCAGCCAATAAAATGCCTAAAAAATGTGAGGCGACGATGTTTTTGTTTGTATATTCTCGTTGATAACTATGAGAAAATTAGCCATTACACATCAATTTTAGCGTACTGTGTTTTTACTTTTGACAAAATGCTACAGTGACGCACTACTTATTAATAGGTTTAACATCATGTCAGTGAATAACATCGATTGTTCGCAAATTTTGGATTTGGATATCCTTACTCAATATACTCAAGCGATCGGCGGTAAAGTGTTGCTAGGAAGTGTTGATTTATTCGCGCAAGAATACCCAAAATATGTGGCTACGCTTGTTGGCCATCACGACGATGGTGATCTTGAGGCGGTTGCCGCTCAAGCACATAAAATGAAAGGCGCGGCAGGTGCAATCGGTTTAGCTCGTTTAGGGCAATGGGCACAGCTCATTCAGCATAGAGAGCAAGAAGGTTGGATGCAGCAATACCCAAAAGTCATCGCGTTAATTAGCCAGCATTACCAAAGTGATATCGAGCAATTGCGTAAATATTTAGAGAGCTGTTAACAACCTGACCATCGCTGCTCTTTGCCATTGCCGGAGTGAACGCAGAACCCTTATGCCAGCGGCATAAGGAAGTCCGTTGGAGCCGTGGATGGTGGTACTTAGTTTTTGTCTGGAAAAAAACTGCCTGATAACTGCTCCTGCATTGCCCTACTTAGGCTCATCCATGAGCTAATGCGTTATCCTAATATGCACATTGCTTTCACGGATGTAAGTACTTAGGTTTTATCGGGAAAAAACTGACCGTTCATCCTCGGCTCTGGCATCCTGCTTCGCTCTACCTCCTACATCCCTGTAGTCGTGAACATAAAAAAGCCTCAACGTAATGTGAGGCTTTCAAGTCATCATATTGTGCTAGTCAATTATTCTGTGTCTTGCTGACCACAAAAACGATAACCTTCACCATGAATCGTCGTAATAATCTCGCTGCTTTGCGGATGCGATTCAAAGTGCTTACGAATACGACGAATAGTAACATCTACCGTGCGATCATGAGGTTTTAGCTCACGGCCGGTCATTTTCATTAACAATTCGCTGCGGCTTAATATTTTCCCTGGATTTTCCAAGAACTCTATCATCGCTCTAAATTCACTACGCGGCAATTTGAACTGCTCTTTAGTCGGGCTGATTAATGAGCGAGAATTAACTTCCAATACCCAGTCATTGAATTTATATAATTCAACTAACGTTGGCTGCTTTTCTTCATTGCTGCTGCGAATACGGCCTAATAAATTACGTGCGCGAATCGTTAATTCTCGTGGATTAAAAGGTTTAGTGATGTAATCATCGGCACCAATTTCTAGTCCTAAAATCTTATCAACCTCGTTGTCACGGCCAGTTAAAAATATTAACGCGATATCGTCATGTTCACGCACTTCACGTGCAAGTAACAGACCATTTTTTCCTGGAAGGTTAATATCCATGATGATCAGTGAAATATCTTGTTGACTAAGCAAGCGATTCATTTCATCGCCATCGTTTGCTTCGTGCACGACGTAACCTTCGGCTTCAAAAATTGAGCGTAGAGTGTTTCTTGTTACTACTTCATCTTCGACAATAAGAATGTGAGGGCTTTGCATTATATCTACCTAGTAAGTTAACTATTTTGTAAGTTATAAATACTTTAACTAATTGTTAAAATATTGTATATAAATTATTCTGAGATGTTTAAAAATATTGGACATAAGATCAAATATCTTGTCTCTGACTGACTTCACAGCAAGAGGTTCAATTATTTGTTGCCGGGCAATATCGATCATGTAGACAAAATTGCTGACATTTATCTAATGCTTTTAATCTGTTAACGATTAGTACTCGTTTACCGATGCTATTATTAAATGTAGTTATCGATGGCTAAAATATCCACTAATTATAGATATAAAGGCTCAATAATCTTCACATCTCTTGAGAGGCGCTGATTGTAAACGGTTTGCATTAATTTAACAATATAGAAGAAGGTCTTATGAATGTTAATTTAACTAGTGATTTATGGCGGCTTTATGAGGAAAGTGTATTTAAATTCAATGATATAAATGTTACCGATGGCGAGTTTTGTGTGATCACTGGGTGCAACCCGCTGGGTAAGCTACTTACTGCGTCGAAAAATTATTGTTTAAATCGAGAGCTGGCGCACGATTTACGGCAATTGAACTTGTCATTTTCGCCTCTCATCGCTGGCAATAAAACGTTCTCACACGTTGAGAACAGCTTTAAAGTGTCATGTGATAAAGCACAGGCTGTCGCCTTGGGGAGAAAGTGGCGCCAAAATGCCATTTATTGGATAAAAGATGATTTGCTCTATTTACTGCCGTGTTGCATCAATGATCACACTGAGCATAAATTTTTAGAAACGTTCATAGGGTCGTTTCAAAAACGCATAACGTTGGGTTCGTGCGATTAGCGCAATAACCCAATGCAGTTATCCCCATGAGTATCTAATTAGGTCTTAGCAGACAAAATCTTAAATTTACTGTTAGCTATAACTAATTCATTACGGGCAAAGTGTTGCTCTAAAAAAGGTTCGTACTGTAAGAATTTATTAGCAACAATGCGCAGCTGACCGCCATCCATTAAATGTTTTGGTGCTTGGCTTATAAATTGCTCTGGCACTCTGTAGTCTGTCTTAATACCTGTATGAAATGGAGGATTAGAGATAATGGTGGCAAACTTACCGTGAGTATCGTTTAAGCCGTCAGACGGATATACTTTGCCTTCCACGCCGTTAGCCGCCAACGTTAATTTACTTGATTCAATGGCTAGAGCATCAATATCGATTAACTCTAATGGAATATTAGGTCGCTTTAAACCAATGTAAGTGCCAATCACACCGCAACCACAACCGAAATCTAAGGTGCGTTTCATTTTTAAATGACCAAGATTATCCAGCAATAACTGCGTCCCCAAATCTAGTTCGCCATGGCTAAAGACACCAGGCAGGGAAACG
>JABSRV010000370.1 GCA_013214905.1 Psychrobium sp.
TTATGGCGCGATTTAATGTCAGCGTTAAATTTCATACAGTATTAGATCTGCAACCAGAGATGTTTCCAGCACCGATACTGTCACAACTTTACGCTGTCCATGATGCAAATCATTTGGCAAAACTCTATGCCTTAGATTTCCCGAAAAATGGGATGCCAAAAACAGATAAAAAAAGACTAGAACAAGCTACTGCGCTGCTAGTTCAAGCGGAATCAGCAGATTACCTAGTCTCTGCTCAGACGATATATCAACAGTTCTGGCACAACAATTTTGAGCAACAACACAACGCTTCCTTATTCACTAACGAAAAGATCAGCCAGCGACTGCACTATAATCAACAGCTTTTAACTAAAAAAGGCCATTATATGGCGGCGATGATTCATTTTGAGGGGGAATGGTATTGGGGCTTAGATCGATTAGATCATTTAGAACGCCGCTTAATCACCAAAAAAATGGCATTTAGAAATAATGAAGAAATTACCTATAACCGTACATATCAAGACTTTTGTACACAAAACATCATCGCGACAGCTGCGCAGAAAATAGAGACAACGCTTAAGAAACCACTGACACTTTATTGGTCGGCGCGCAGTCCTTATTCTTACATTGCATTAGAGCGCGCGATAAAGCTTTGTCAGCACTATCGTATGCCACTAAGCATAAAGCCTATCTTGCCTATGGTCATGCGCGGTATGAAAGTACCAAGCACTAAGAAAATGTATATTTTCTTGGACACAAAACGCGAAGCTAAAAAACTGGGACTGCCTTACGGTTTTGTCGCAGATCCTTTAGGCGCTGGTGTTGATCGCTGTTATGCATTACTTGACTATGCGCAATCGAAAAAAAAATTGCATGATTACTTACTGAGTTTTTCCCGCGCGGTTAATACCCAAGGCATTAGATCGGATACAGATTCAGGCATGAAGATAATCGTTGAACGCTGTGGCTTAAATTGGCTAATGGCTAAAAGCAAACTTAGCAATACCGACTGGCAACAAAATGTTGATAACAACCTTCACGAACTACTTGAATTAGGTTGCTGGGGCGTGCCCTGCTTTGATTACAATAATATGATTTTTTGGGGTCAAGACCGTATAGCTTTTATCGAACAAGAAATTAAAAATGAGCTATCTATAAGCTGATTAATAGCCCTTGCCAGTGCGTAGCGATTCTTATAAGGTAGCTATTCAAACAATTGTTTTAATGATAATAATAAGTGAGAGCAGCAATGACTGACGCGTTAATTTTAAGCCATACCTTAAATGGCAATATTAGACATATTGAAATAAACCGCAGTAAGTATAAGAATGCGCTCACCGCCAGCATGTATCTCGACTTAGCAAAGGCGTTGCAACAAGCAGACGACGATGAAAAAATTCGTGTGGTATTGCTATCAGGCAATGAAGAAGTCTTTTGCGCTGGCAACGATTTGAACGATTTCATCAACAACCCTCCAAGTGACAAAAATGCACCGCCTTTTGTATTTTTGTTAGCGATTAACGCCTTTAAAAAGCCATTAATAGCCGCTACGGCGGGCCCTGCAATAGGCATTGGCACAACTATGTTATTGCATTGCGATTATGTTGTATCAAGTGAAAACACTCTATTTAAAATGCCATTTGTGCAATTAGGTTGCACGCCAGAAGGTGGCTCAAGTTTATTATTGCCACAGTTAATTGGCCAACGTAAAGCGGCTGAATTATTACTACTTGGTAAAAGCTTTGACGCGGTTACCGCCCTTGATTACGGCATCATCAACAACGTTTGCGCCGCCGGCGAAGTGATACAAAGTGCACTAGATATTGCCACAAAAATGGCAAAGCAGCCACCAGCAGCCATGCAAGCGGCAAAAGCGTTGATGAAAGCACCTTTACTCGATCAAATTCGTGACACCATATTAATCGAAGGTGAAGTATTCGCTAAGCAACTGCAATCTGACGAAGCAAAACAAGCCATCGGTGCTTTTTTAGGGAAGTAAAACAAAAGAGTCCGTCATCCCCGAGTTCTTTTTATCGGGTACCTCGTGCAGCCTGTTACTCAATTAGTTGGTAACGCGAGGCACGAGGTCCTGCATTAAAGACCTGCAGGATGACGTAAGGGCGAGCTCCAGGATGACGAGGGGAGACTTGCAGGATGACAATTTTAAAAAGAACTCTTTACGAGCGGTTAAGACAGTGGCTGAATTTGCAGTACTTTAACGGTTTCTTCTTGCTCTAAAATTTGATTCAGATTGTAGTTTGCATCACGGCGTAATTGAGACGAAAACCACCGATTCCAACTGGCTAGGTTATTCCACTCGGTAATAATGGTGCGCACGTTAGGGTGGTTAATATCAATATAGGAAGTACCAGATAAAAATCCTGTTGCTCCCATCACCGCTTTCATCGCACGCTGCACCTCAACTTCATAAGTCGACTCCATTTCTTGCGCAATGTGGCGCTCAATAATTACCTTTATCATTACCACTCCCAAAATATCAATTAGTTATCTTCAATGTTACTCTTTCTATAAGTACTCGCTTTAACGTATGAATTCAACTAATTTACAGTCGATAAAAATAAAATTCCCTAAAGGGCTATGACAGCCATGACTGTTGTAGCATATCGACGAATTGAGAAAATTTGTCTTCCCCATGTGCTGTTCAAGTTCCAATTCAATCTCCAGCATAAATT
>JABSRV010000371.1 GCA_013214905.1 Psychrobium sp.
CCAACCCCCCTATTCCCTGGTCGCTGGCTTAGTACAGGCACCCACGTTGATCTCATTGGCAATCATCACCACGATTGCCGTGAATGCGATAGTGATACCATTGTTAATAGCGATGTCTATGTCGACAGTCGTGAAAATGTGCTTAATGAAGCGGGCGAATTATTAATTCCCATCCAGCAAGGCCGTTTTGCTAAAGAAGACATTAAGGCGCAATTAAGTGAATTATGCAGCGCTAAGCACCAAGGTCGAGATAACGATGAATGCATTACCGTGTTTAAATCTGTGGGGACGGCGCTTAGCGATTTAATCGCCGCCCACTTGGTATATCGTCAGTTAATCGACTGATAACTGGTCAAAGACCAACGTCTAGCGGCCAAGAAAATCCATCCATTGGCGGCGCGGTAATCTGCATTGGAAAACGCAAGTAAGGCGCTCAACGACACCGCCATACATTTGGCTAAAACGATAAGCGCCATCAACGTTGAGGATTTATTTGGTTTGGCGTAATACCAGTTCGACAATTTCACTGGCGCTGCCTAACAAATGTTGATGCAATAATTCACAGGCGGCTTTTTTATCGCGTGCTTTACAAAAATCGAGCAGTTGTTGATGCTGCTTATCTGCGTCCTGAAAACTGCCAAGATGTAACAGGTGCAAACGCACGTAACGATCGCAATTGGAATTGATATTCTGCACAATTTCCATGGTGCTTGTTCTATTTGCAGCTACGTATAACGAGGCATGAAATGCCGTATTTAGGCTGCTCCATGTATTGCTGCTGTCGGGTTGATGTAGCGATGCTTCTAGTTTGTCTAATAGTTTCTGCGCGATATCAAAGTGATCCTGGGTCATCTTATCGATAGATTTCGCTAACAAGTCAGTTTCAATTAAGGCGCGCAGTTCAAACAATTCTTGCGCTTGCTCGGCGCATAACCCGGCAGCAGTCGCCCCTTTATGGGGTTCAAAGTTGACTAATCCTTCAGATTCAAGTTGCAACAACGCTTCACGCACTGGAATACGGCTAACGTTTAACTCACTAGCTAGTGCACTTTGGCGCAGCGGCGTTCCAGCGGCAATATCGCCGGACAAAATGCGCTCACGCAATGCTTCCAACACAACTTGAGTACGGGTTTTATGAACGATGTTTGTATTTATAGTCATCAGGTGAATAAGCGCTGCTAACACTGTCTTTCTTAAAAATAATTACCCTTATAATAAGCTGTTTTACCAAAAATGGTAAGTTGTATACAAAAAAAGAGTCTAATTAGGCTCTTTTTATAAAGGTTGTTGACCTTTTAAGTTCATAATTTATGCACTCATAGATAAGCGTATCATACGGCAGCCTAGATTTTCTTTGTCAATTGGTTATCCCGCGGCAACCACATGAATGATCAGACCAGCTTTAATCATGGTGAATTTCTCATGATATTACCCTGCTCTGATAAACCGTTCCGTATTAGTGAAATAATAGAATGTAGGCTAATGCCGTCTCATAAAAAACAAGGGGGCAGAGATTGTCGGAGGTAATATCAAGTTAATAAAAAATGGCATGTGGTGGGGATACTTTTAGTATCCCCATTCCGAGCTAATGAAATAGATGTACGATTGGTCGTATTATTTCCAAGATCTCATTTTATGGCCTTTTAGTGCATAAAACAGGATAAACAAATAACAGGGCAAACCAACCACATACGCCATTTGTGTATCATTGAGCACATGAGCTAACTTACCAAAGATAAGTGGCAATATCGCCCCCCCCGAAATACCCATGATTAATAACGCCGATCCCTGCGCCACAAACTTGCCCAAGCCATCTAGTGCTAACGGCCAAATTGACGGCCAAACTAGCGCATGAGCCAAGCCCATTAGTGCGACAAAGGTCACTGAGTTTGGAATAACCGCAATGCCGCTCCATCCCCAAAGCACATCAGCAATTGAGGTACTTGTTGTTGACGAAAACATCACCCCAATAACCGCCAAGAAACCCGCTACCGCACTGCCTAACAATGCTTGTTGTTGAGATATAAAACGGGGAATACAAGTCACGCCAATGATGTAACCTAGCACCATAAATACCATGGTATATGAGGTCAAGGAGGCGAAATTTTCGACCCCTAAACCAGAGCCATAAAGTCCAATGGTATCACCGGCGATCACTTCAACACCAACGTAGGCAAACAGCGCCAACGCCCCTAACACCACTTGTGGAAAATGCATCACACTCGACTTTTGACCGTGCTCAATATCGTCATCATTGTCAATTTCAGGCAACGAAGAAAATTTGACTAGTGCGATCAACATAGTTAACGCAATAGCCATATAGATATACGGCAGCACTAGCTTGTCTGATAACGCGCTGACCATTGCTGCCCGTTCCTGCTCGGACAAGCCCGCCAACGACTGCTCTGATACATTGCCCATGTCGGCTAGAATGACCGCGGTAAAAACTAAGGGTACAATTACCCCCGCCGATTTATTAATTAACCCCATGATCGAGATCCGCATCGCTGCACTCTCGGCAGGACCTATCTTCACCACATAAGGATTAGACGCCGTTTGTAAAATGGTTAATCCGGTACCCTATACAAACAGTGCCAGTAAAAATAACGGGTTAGTCGCACTTTGCGCGGCTGGGATAAATAGCAACGAACCTACTACCATAATAGCT
>JABSRV010000372.1 GCA_013214905.1 Psychrobium sp.
ATCACCCCAATGATCAACACCACGTTTGCCGCTAATGCCACAATAGACACCATGCCAAAACCGCGGTAGTAAATCAGCATAAACAACAACACCCCCGCCAAACCTAAGACGATTGCGGTTGCGCCCTGTTCAATGTTTTCTTGACCAAGACTTGGCCCAACCGTACGCTCTTCGACAATTTGAATTGGCGCACGTAATGCACCCGCACGTAGAAATTGTGACAAGGTACGAGCTTCTGCAGGGCTGTCTAATCCGGTAATCACAAAACGTCTACCCAATTGACTATTAATGTTAGCAACACTAATAACCTCTTCCACTTTACGTAGAATTTGGCGACCGTCTTTGTCTACTTTACCCGTTGGTTTGTACTCAATAAATACGGTAGCCATTGGTTTATTGATATTACGCTTAGTCGCCGCCGACATTTTATTGCCGCCTTTCGCGTCTAAGTTAATATTAACTTCTGGCTGTGAGGTATCTTGACTAAAACCAGGTGAAGCACCAGTAATGTGCGTGCCGCGCAACATGATCTTTTTCTTGAGGATGACAGTGCCACCTTCACGGCGCTGATAAAGCTTAGATCCTGCAGGAATATTATTTTTATTCGCTTTCTCATCAACCATATGAAATTCAAGTGTTGCGGTAGCGCCTAATAACTCTTTAGCGCGCGCTGTATCTTGAATGCCTGGCAATTGCACCACAATGCGATCATCGCCTTGACGTTGAACGTCAGGCTCTGCCACACCTAGCTCATTGACTCGGCTTCGTATAATGGTAATGTTTTGCTCTACCGCAGCCAATTTGATTTCACGAACCAACGCATCGCTCATCTTGGCGCGTACAATCAGTGGATTAGACTTTAACTGTCTAAAGTTCACGTTCTTGTAATTACGCTCTAACAGAGTCAACGCGTTATCTAATGTTGCTTCATCACGAAACTTAAGGGTAACCCCTTCAGATGTTACTCTAACAGTCTGGTAGCGAATTTTTTCTTTTCGCAAGTCAGATTTATAATCGAGCACCATTTGCTTACGCGTGGTTTCAAATAACTCGTTCATATCTACTTCCATCAAGAAGTAGATACCGCCACGTAAATCAAGACCTAAATTTAGCGGCGATGCACCAATGGCTTGAAGCCATGCTGGTGTTGTTGCCGCCAAGTTTAAGGCGATTGTAAATTTATCACCAAGCAATTCCTTGGTAATTTCACGCGCTTTGAGTTGCGAATCTAAGTCATTTAAACGCACTAAAATCTGACCATTTTCTAACACGGCAGACTTTATCGTTATTTGATTTTCTAACTTGCTTTTTAGTCGTTCAAATGTCGCCACTTGAACGTCTGCGCCACGAATTGCAGATATCTGCAACGCGTGGTCTGCTTTAAACAAGTTAGGAGCCGCGTATAGAAAACCGATAATTACCGTTAAGGCAACTAACAGGTTTTTCCACATCGGGAACCTATTTAGCATGTTTAATCCTTAGCCTATAGAGACTTCATGGTGCCTTTTGGCAAAACAGCTGATACATAGTCTTTCTTAACAGTAATGACTAAGTCGGTGCTGATTTCAATTTGAATGTAATCATTTTCTTCAGAGATCTTGCTGATCTTGCCAATGATGCCACCGTTTGTTAATACTTCATCGCCCTTAGACATAGCGCCCATTAGGCTCTTATGCTCTTTAACACGCTTTGCTTGTGGACGGTAAATGATAAAATAAAACACTAAACCAAACACAGCCAACATGATCAAACTACCGTACTCGCCACCAGGCATTGACGACGTTGCCGCTTGTGCATTAGAAATAAACATAACTTCCCCTTTTTTTATAATATTAAATTGTTAAATTGTTAAATCTTTTGTTTAAAAATCAAGTTCTGGTACTTCTTTGCCTTGACGGCTATAAAACTCTTGTACATATTGCTCTAAGCGATTTTCGCTAATAGCGCTGCGTAAATCTTGCATCACTGTTTGATAAAAACGTAAGTTGTGAATAGTGTTTAATCTTGCACCTAATATCTCGTTGCACTTATCTAGATGATGTAAGTAACCACGGCTATAGTTTTTGCAGGTATAACATTCACAATGTTCATCAAGCGGTGAGGTATCTTTTTTATGCTTTGCATTACGAATTTTAATCACTTCATGGGTAGTGAATAAATGTCCATTACGTGCGTTACGTGTTGGCATAACACAATCAAACATATCAACACCGCGGCGTACGCCTTCGACTAAATCTTCAGGCTTGCCAACGCCCATTAAGTAACGAGGTTTATCCTCTGGTAATTTAGGCAAGACGTGGCGCAATATACGGTGCATATCATCTTTAGGTTCGCCAACGGCTAATCCGCCAATGGCGTAACCGTCAAAACCAATATCGGTTAATCCGTTTAATGATACGTCACGTAAATCTTCATACACGCCGCCTTGCACAATGCCAAATAGCGCATTTTCATTACCGCGTTTATCAAATTGATCGCGTGAACGCTGTGCCCAACGTAATGACATTTCCATTGACGTTTTAGCTTCATCCCAAGTCGCTGGATATGGCGTACATTCGTCAAAGATCATCACGACATCACTGCCTAAATCGTATTGAATGTCCATGGAGACTTCGGCGTCCATGAATACTTTCTCGCCATTAATTGGCGAACGAAAATGCACGCCTTT
>JABSRV010000373.1 GCA_013214905.1 Psychrobium sp.
TCGAATCACAATCACTTAGCTTTTACTGGCTAAGGGCTCAATAAGCTCAGGCGATTCGAATCTTGACGGCTTCACTGCAATTCCAATGATTTTGGATATATTATCAATAATATTACTGCGCAGGCAGCATTAACATGGACTCTCAGACATGACTCTCACAACGATTAGTTATTACCGCTTGCTCGCTTTAAGTATCGCTCCTTTTATATTTTACGCGCCGATAACTTATGCAGCCCAAACAGCCAAACAATGTATTGTCATGCCACAGCGTACTTCTCCTTGCCCTAACCTCTTGTATACCTCGCTCAAAAAGGAGGATGTCACTCATGTGATATGTGTGTGCAAAAGCGACAAAAAAGTACTGTTAAAACTTATGTTGGATGATACAGTGTCGAGTCAACGCATATTGGTGCGTAAGTTATTAAATCAACACCAATTAAGCAAAGCTGAGATGAAAGCAGTTATTGAAGACATCAGCATTAGTTATTAACATCCAACAGAAGAAAACCACCATGAATAAGATACTTGCCAGCATTTTGTTATCGGCGATCTCCACGCTGCCAGCCCATGCAACAATAGATAAGACAGCCGACGTAAAAACAACGCCTAAAAATATCATTATGATCGTTGGCGACGGCATGGGCCCTGCTTATACCACCGCTTATCGTTATTTTAACGACAACAAAGCAACGCCAGCAATCGAAGCAACGGTTTTTGATAGTATCTTAGTGGGCCGCGCCAGCACCTACCCTGCACGAGTCAGCGGATTTGTCACCGACAGTGCCGCGTCTGGCACCGCGTTAGCCACAGGCCATAAATCTTACAACGGCGCCATTGGTGTTGACGTTAATAAAAAACCTGTGCAAAGCGTGTTGGAATATGCAAAAAGCATCGGCAAGTCGACCGGTTTAGTGGTGACGTCACAAATTAATCATGCAACGCCAGCCTCTTATGCGGCTCACGCTCTAAAACGCAGCATGTATGACTCAATTGCCGACCAATATTTTGATACTAAAATTAACGGAAATCATGTGGTTGACGTAATGCTTGGCGGTGGTTGGAAATATTTCATACGCGATGATCGCGACATAACAAAAGAATTTGTTAAAGACGGTTATCAGTATATCGATAAATACCAAGCGTTAAGCAGCATCAATAACGATCAAGTATTAGGATTATTTGCTGACAAAGGTTTACCTTGGGCATTAGACGATAGTCAGCCTAATCGTTTAAAAAGCATGACCATTGCTGCTATTGATCGCTTAGACAACAATGAAAAGGGTTTTTTCATGTTGGTTGAAGCGTCTCAGGTTGATTGGGCCGGTCACAGCAACGACATTGCCGCAGCCATGGCAGAAATGCATGACTTGCATCAAACCCTTATTTGGTTGCAAAAATATGTGGCGCGCCATCCCGATACCTTAGTGGTGATGACAGCAGATCACTCAACTGGCGGCTTTACTATTGGTGCTAACGGTGACTACGCGTGGCATCCAGAGTTTATTCAAAACCTGACGGCATCACCTAGCCAAATTGCTAAAGAGCTGCAAGGACAAACCTTCGACGCGGCTCCGATTAGCAAGCAACTAGGTTTTAAATTAAACAAAGACGAAGTGGCGTTATTAAGCACCGCGCATGCAGACACTGAAAAGGCACTATATATCGCCTTGAAAAAAGTCTTAGACAAGCGCACCAACACCGGTTGGACAACGGGCGGCCATACAGCCGTTGACGTGCCCGTATTTGCATTTGGCATGAATAAAGACATGTTTGTTGGCCAAATAGATAATACCGATATCGCTAAAAACATCTTTAAACTGTTAGGTAAAGCTCAGACTAAATAATTTTACAGTCAAGTAATGATAGCCGTCCTTTTAACGGGGCGGCTTTTTAGTTTATACCCGTGACCAATGGAAGTGCTGAAAGTTGTAGTGAGTGTAAATACTATGTACAAGGCGCGCGATTGAGTAATAGCTGGCTATTAGGATTGAGCGCAACGCCGTAAATAGTGTTTTAAGCCACTAAAAAATCTGCATCTTCATTGATTATGGGTATATACTCCTTTTTTTATCCCCTTCTCTTTAGAGTAATTAATGTCTTCTTTATCTAACCCTAGCCAAGTGCTGTTTCGCAATATCGAATTGTTTGCCAACCAACGAGTGATCGTGGCTGGATTTGATGATGATAATTTAGTTAATGAGTTAACTATTGCCGGCGCAAGTGATGTTTGTGCCTTTGGTTTTGACTTTCATAACCACAGCCATGTAGAAAAAACACTGCAATCGCCAACCAATACGGTGCAGTACAGTGCTTATTTTGAAAATCCAATTGCCCAAAAATTTCAAACCCTGATCTTATACTGGCCAAAGTCAAAGCAACGCGCGTTGTACTTTTTAGCCAATGTATTACCGCATCTTGAATTAGGTGCTGACGTATATTTAGTGGGCGATAACAAAAGTGGCGTAAAATCATCAAGCAAGGTGATAGGCGATTATTGTGAAGCGCCAGTTAAGGTCGATTCTGCACGTCACTGTGCTTTATACCGCGCAACTTACGACAAAGTGGCCGCGCCATTTGATAAATCACGCTGGTTAAAAGAATATAAAGTGCAAGCGGCGGAGCTCACCATTAATATCGTTTCCCTGCCAGGTGTCTTT
>JABSRV010000374.1 GCA_013214905.1 Psychrobium sp.
ATATCACGCTAAAGAGATGCCCCTTTGTTGATTTCAAAACGTTAAAGTTTAACTACTTTATATCCCTTAGCTTTTAATAAATTGATCACGCTGTCTTTACCCACTAAGTGACCCGCGCCAACCAATACAAATTCACGGTCTTTATCGTTAAACATCGCTTCAATTTTTGGTAGCCAGTTATTATTTCTGTTAACAAACATCGACTGATAGCTTTTAGGATCCTCACTAATAATGGGTTCAACCACTAGCTCGTTGAGCGTTTTAATATCACCGCTACGCCATGCCGGTAAAATTTTTCTGAATATAGCTTCAAATTCATGCATTTGAGAGAGAGAAATTTTGATAAACGCATCTTCATTTCCTGCTCCCATATTACTGAATAAATTGAGTTGAAAGTCTACCGATTCGAGATACTCCATGGCGCGGGCATCTTTTTTTGCTCGTTGTGCAAAGTAGGCATCAACCCCTTCACCAGCCAAGTTGGCCTTTTGGGCTTCCATAGTGACCATCAATGTCACAATCATCCCTGGTTTAAAGCCATTATACTGGTCGATATTGATGCCAAATGGTGAAAAATATTGCTTGAGTTTAGTAAACGTCTCCGGCGAAATTACATCGGATAGTTTTTTACCATTTTTATAGGCAAGTTTTTGAACCATTGCAATTTGCGCGGCCTGATCCATTGGGTCTGGCATGTTAGCTTCTAACACTAATGACGTGGAATCGTTGTAGGCAAGTTCAAATTCTTTTGGTAGCGGAAACTGGCTGGCGGGCAAGATATGCACCGTGCCACCTAAATAAACATAGTCATTATTCTTACTTACTTTCCAAAGTGATGTTTCGGCAAAGGCCGACGCAGCAGTAAAGCATGTTAGTAGTAACGCAGTGCTGGTAAGTGCTTTAATTAATGGTTTCATGGTTGTTATGTCTCCCTGACCCTGTTTTTATGATGATCCGTTAAACATTAGACTAAAACAAGTTATGTGTCGTTATATTTTACACCGGATTTACAGACGCTGACTATACTAGATAATGGACTTATCAAAAGGTAATAAAATGGCTATTTTATCATGGGTAATATTGGGGCTAATTGCAGGTATATTAGCAAAATGGCTAATGCCAGGCAACGACGGTGGCGGTTTTATCATGACCGTCTTGTTAGGCATTGCAGGATCTTTTCTCGGAGGTTTTATTGGCAGTTTCTTTAACCTAGGCAGTACCGGTGATTTTAGTATTAGCAGCTTGTTAACCGCTACCAGCGGTGCGTTTCTCTTATTATTTGTTTATAATAAATTGATTAAATAGAATAGCTGTAAAAACACAATATACCCAATTGGGGGCTAAACATATCTGGAATACGTCCAGGTAGTGAGATAATTCACGCATAAGAAAATGAGCTGACTCGGTTGTAAAAAAGCATCATCAGATGGCTAAATCTCTAACGATAGGTGAAGCTTAAAGAAAACTAAATTTTATCTTTAAATAAAAGTGTTATTCAAATATTGGCTGGCGATTTTAGTGCTTAATCAACAGGGTATTATTGAGCGTTTAGCGGAGTAAATTTTTGCACAGGATCGAGATAGAACATTCTTTTCCAACCTTGATTTTGGGTAGTCATCAGCCACGGCAGCGGCACCAGTGACAAAATTGAGTAGTGTAAATGGGGGGATTTTCCGGCCGCATTACCACTAGTTCCGACATGACCTATAACTGACGCAATCGACAGCATATCGCCCACCTCAACAGTCGCTTGATTAAGGTGGGCGTAATAATGAATACGCAACTTTGCACTTAATATGGCAACCACCTTGCCACCTTTTGATAAATGACCAACGAAAACGACTAATCCATTGCTTGCAGACAATACCGGGGTATTATTTTTTGCAAAAATATCCACGCCTTTATGCACGCCAGAACTTCCCCAAGGCTCATACCAAAATGTATGTTGATTCCAATCACTTGATGTTGCTCCAAGCACTGGAATGACGATTTTTTCAGGCAAAAATAATCCTACAATAAGCAGTAAAATGACCGGCAGAGTGATGTGTTTTAATCGTCTTCCCATAATATTTATCTCAGTGATGGAGATGTATACCCTTGACCATTGATTATGGGTCTATTATGTGGAAAGTGAGATGAACTTTGCATTAACCATCACGACTAGCGTTACATATTGGCAAGTTTACCGATCTTAAAGTTTTTGTTTGAGTCCACTCATTACACTGAGGGTTTTTAGATCATATTCCCGCTACATTAGTGGAGCAGCTAGCACACGCCCCAAATTCCATCACTGAGAATTTGCTGATGGTTACGTCAATACAATGACAAGTTTCTGTTGATTGAAACATATTAAGCTAATGTTAATTATTATTAATTTATAGTAGCGAATATCCCAAAGCACTTCTATAGTCACTTACGCTATGACTTAGTATTATTTATAGGTCAGAGCTTTTGGAATTAGTCGCTTAGCGCTTACACATTTTTTAATAAGGAATATTCATGAAAAAATCATTAATTGCAGCATTAGTTGTTGGTATGTTTTCTACCACCGCAATCGCACAACAGAGCGATTTTCTAGATACTGACAAGCTAGCAGAGAAAAAAGCAGCGATGCAAGAAAAAATGGAAGCGAAAAAATCGCTAGCCATGG
>JABSRV010000375.1 GCA_013214905.1 Psychrobium sp.
AGACGTACCTGATGCCGACGTTATTGTGACGAACCCCACGCACTTCTCTGTGGCCCTAAAATACGATGTAAATGGTGGTCGAGCGCCAACGGTTGTCGCAAAAGGCGCTGATCAAATGGCCTTTAGGATCCGAGAAGTTGCCCGAGAACATAATGTTCCTTTGGTCGCCAGTCCTGGCTTAACCCGTGCCATTTATCATACGACAGAAATTGACGAGCAAATTCCAGATGGACTATTTGCGGCGGTCGCTCAGATCTTGGCTTACGTATTTCAACTTGAGCAATTTAAAAAACGCAAAGGGCGCCGTCCAACTAGGCTGCCCAACGAATTTGATATTCCAGACGATTTGAAGCACTAAACTTTCTAGCCGGTAGTGTGAAATTTGGGCAAACGAAAGGGCAGGATTTTTCAATTTAGTGGCCTAATTTTAATCCATTAACAGCTATCTTATTGTTGTAATGAAAGTTTACTATTCACAGTCGCGTCAAATTGACGGTGTCATATTTTTGACGGTACTGTTTAACTATTGACTATTCCCTAATTGCTTGTTATTCCTATACTAATAATATTAAAAAATGTGATGAGTTATTTGGCTCGGTCTTTGCTTTAATTTCATTTAGATGGTGTCATTTAGACGATATCATTAAAACATTGTCATTCACACGTAACGCAATCAATCTACTGGTTATAGTCAGTAAGCGTTTAGACTCTTCACATTAAGTCATAGTATAGGTGCACACTGCGCAATGGATATGAAAGCAAAATTGACACAATTGGTATCAGATAACCAAGCAATCCTGAAAGGGGTAGCCACGCCGTTATTGGTTTTGTGTTGTCTTGCGATGATTATCTTGCCAATCCCGACAATTTTACTCGATGCTATTTTCGCCTTTAATATCTCGCTTGCTATGGTGGTCTTACTCGTTTCTATCTATGCATTACGTCCACTAGATTTTGCATCTTTTCCAGCCGTTCTATTAATCGCAACATTGCTCCGCTTAGCGGTGAATGTCGCCTCGACCCGTCTTGTATTACTCAATGGTCATGAAGGTGGTGATGCTGCAGGTAAAGTGATTGAGGCTTTCGGCTCTGTGGTTATTGGGGGGAATTACGCCGTTGGTCTGGTGGTGTTCCTTATTTTGGTTATCATCAACTTTGCGGTGGTCACCAAAGGTGCAGGTCGTATTGCCGAAGTTAGCGCCCGCTTTACACTTGACGCGATGCCTGGTAAGCAAATGGCTATCGATGCCGACCTTAATGCAGGCATCATCGACCAAGAACAAGCGCGCGATCGTCGCGCGGAGGTCACCAAAGAAGCCGATTTCTATGGCTCAATGGATGGTGCGTCGAAGTTTGTTAAAGGTGATGCAATCGCTGGCATATTGATCTTAATTATCAATATACTCGGTGGTTTTGTCATTGGCATTGTGCAACATGGTTTAGCCTTTAGTGAAGCGGTAGAAATTTATACCTTATTAACGATTGGTGATGGCTTAGTCGCGCAGATACCATCATTGTTGTTGTCGATTGCCGCAGCTCTGATGGTGACCAGACAAAACGAATCAGAAGAAATGGGGAAAATAGTCTTTAAGCAAATGCTTGGCGAACCCAAAGCACTAGTTGTTTCTGGCGGATTGTTGTTCGTGATTGGCGTGATCCCGGGCATGCCGCATTTGGCATTCTTATCAATGGCGGCTATCGCATTAGGTGTCGGTTATTATCTGACTAAACGAAAACAACAAGAAAAACCCGCTGGGGCAGGCGGATTGGCGACCGTCAACGGTCAAGCAAGTCCGGCGGCGCCTGAACCGGTTAAAGAGCTTAGTTGGGATGACGTTAATCAAGTTGACGTGATAGGCCTAGAAGTGGGTTATCGATTAATTCCGCTTGTTGATGTGGGGCAAAGCGGTGAATTGCTGGCACGTATTAAAGGCGTGCGTAAAAAATTATCGCAGGAATATGGTTTCTTGGTGCCTGCTGTGCATATTCGAGATAACTTAGATCTCAACGCCAATACTTATCGTATCTCATTAATGGGCGTAACCATCGGTGAAGCTGAAGTACGTCATGATTGTGAACTAGCCATTAATCCTGGCCAAGTATTTGGCACGGTTGAAGGCGTTAATACCATTGACCCTGCCTTTGGCCTCGAGGCTGTATGGATCGCACCAGAGAAGCGTGAACACGCCCAAACGTTAGGGTATACAGTGGTAGATCCAGAGACCGTGGTCGCGACTCATATAAGCCAGCTTCTAAGTAATAATGCGGCACAATTATTAGGGCATGAAGAGGTACAGAATCTATTGGATATATTGCAACGTAAATACCCGAAATTGGTTGAAGGTTTAGTGCCTGATATTTTGCCTTTGGGTGTAGTTGTTAAGGTGATGCAGAACTTACTTAATGAAGGTGTGCCGGTACGAGACTTGCGTACTATTGTGCAAACAATGGTAGAGTATGGCGCTAAAAGTCAAGATGCTGATGTATTAACCGCGGCAGTACGCATCGCATTAAAACGTTTGATTGTACAAGAAATAAATGGGGTTGAAAGTGAAATTTCGGTGATCACGCTAGCCCCTGATTTAGAACAAATGCTGCATCAATCGATGCAAGCATCTGGTGGTGATGCCGCGGGGATGGAGCCTGG
>JABSRV010000376.1 GCA_013214905.1 Psychrobium sp.
CGGCATTTCTGTTTATTTAAAAATGCTGCGCCCTGACATTAAGATCATTGGCGTAGAGTCTAAAGATTCGGCCTGCATGACCGAAGCATTGCGCGTTGGTCATCCCGTTGACTTAGAACGCGTTGGACTTTTTGCCGACGGCGTGGCGGTAAAACGCGTTGGTGAAGAACCCTTTCGATTAGCGCAGCAGTTTGTCGATGAAATGGTTACTGTGTCTAGTGACGAAATTTGCGCCGCTGTTAAAGACATATTTGAAGATACGCGAGCCATCGCAGAGCCTTCTGGCGCATTAGCCTTAGCGGGTCTTAAAAAATACAGTCAAGCCAATGCGCTCGAAAATAAGCACTTAATAGCCATTTTGTCTGGCGCCAATGTTAATTTTCACGGCCTGCGTTATGTGTCAGAACGTTGTGAGCTTGGCGAGAAAAAAGAAGGCATCATGTCTGTTAACATTCCTGAGCACAAAGGAAGTTTCCGCCATTTTTGCCAATTATTGGGTGGTCGTGTCATCACCGAGTTCAACTATCGTTATGCTAATGAGGTCAGCGCCAATATATTTGTAGGTTTGCGTTTAGCCGACGGTGAAACCGAATTGCAGTCGATGATCACCCAATTAAGCGAACACGGTTTTGCTGCACAAGATTTATCACACAATGAATTAGCGAAACTGCATGTGCGTTACATGGTCGGCGGTCGCCCATGTCATACCCTAAGCGAACGATTGTTTAGTTTTGAATTTCCAGAAAGTCCCGGTGCGTTAACTAATTTCTTAGCCACCTTAGGTGAAAATTGGAACATCACGCTGTTCCATTATCGTAATCACGGCGCTGCATATGGTCGAGTATTAGCAGGCTTTGAATTAAACGACGAGCAAATAGACGACTTTGTAAACCACTTGGAACAATTAGGCTATCAATACAAAGACGAAAGCAATAACCCAGCCTACAACATTTTTCTAACTCACTAATAGACAAGGATTAAAGCATGACCATATCATCGTTCCACCCGACACCACGCACCCTAATGGGCCCTGGGCCTAGTGACGTTTCACCGCGGGTACTATCGGCTTTAGGGCGTCCGACCATTGGTCATCTTGATCCTGAATTTATCGGCATGATGGACGAAGTCAAGGAGTTGCTGCAATACGCATTTCAAACAAAAAATGAGTTCACCATTGCGGTATCTGCCCCTGGTTCAGCGGGCATGGAAACCTGTTTTGTTAACCTTGTTGAAGCAGGCGAAACCGTTATTGTTTGTGTCAACGGCGTCTTTGGTATGCGCATGGTAGAAAATGTAGAACGCCTTGGCGCTACCGCTATTGTAGTGAGTGATGAATGGGGGAAACCTGTCGACCCTAAAAAAGTAACTCAAGCATTTATTGATCACCCAGAGGCAAAATTCCTAGCCTTTGTACATGCAGAAACATCTACTGGTGCATTGTCTGACGCAAAAACACTGTGTCAAATAGCCCAACAGCATGACGCACTGACCATTGTTGACGCGGTGACCTCGTTAGGCGGCGTTGAGTTAAGGGTTGATGACTGGGGCATTGACGCCATTTATGCTGGCAGTCAAAAATGCTTGTCTTGTGTACCTGGCATATCGCCAGTAAGTTTTGGCCCTCGCGCCATCGAGAAACTAAATAACCGTAGCAGTAAAATTCCGAGCTGGTTTTTAGATCAAACCTTAGTCATGGGGTATTGGAGCGGCAAGGGTAAACGCAGCTATCATCATACCGCGCCGGTAAATTCGTTGTATGCGTTGCATGAATCATTATTAATGCTACAAAACGAAGGGCTAGAAAACGCATGGGCGCGCCATAAAACGCAGCACGAGGCATTAAAAGCAGGTTTAAAGGATCTTGGCATCGAGTTTATTGTCGATGAGGCACACCGTTTACCACAGCTAAACACAGTACTGATCCCTGATGGGGTTGACGACGCAGCTGTACGTAATACACTGCTGCAAGAATTTAATCTAGAAATTGGTGCCGGCCTAGGTGTCTTCGCTGGCAAAGCATGGCGCATTGGTTTAATGGGTTATGCGGCGCGCAGCGAAAATGTTGCCTTGTGTTTAGCCGCCTTAAAGTCAGTTTTAAAATAAGAATAAATATGAATATTAGAGTACTAGTAAATGGCGCCAATGGGCGCATGGGCAAAGAAGCAGTTAAAGCTATCAATAACGATAGCGCGTTAGAGTTAGTTGCAAGCATTGACTATAAAGACAATTTGGCGGCAAGCATTGCCACTTACCAGCCACAAGTAGTGGTCGACTTCACTGCGGCGTCTGCAGGTTTTTCCAATACGCAAATCATCCTTAACGCTGGCGCTTGTCCCGTGATTGGCACTAGTGGCTTTTTGCAAGAACAAGTGCAGCAGTTACAGCAACTAGCCAAAGAGAAAAACTTGGGTGGTTTAATTGCACCAAACTTTTCTGTTGGCGCGGTATTAATGATGAAGTTTGCAGCCGAGGCCGCACGTTATCTGCCTGACGTTGAAATCATTGAAGCCCATAGCACGCAAAAAGAAGAAAGCCCATCGGGTACAGGTTTACGCACCGCTGAAATGATTGACGCAGCTCGTTTAACGGCGCCAATGATTACTAACGATAAAGAGTTATTGCCTGGTGCACGCGGCGCTGAGTTA
>JABSRV010000377.1 GCA_013214905.1 Psychrobium sp.
GTATAAATTTGTTAAGTAATTGTACAAAACTTCATTGACAGCGTTGTCATCCTAGTGCTAGCTTGTTAACAGAATGTTTAAATGTATAAAAAACACACAAGTGCAACAGCTTGGTTGCACGTTTTATCAACGATAGGGGAAAGACAATGAAGTTAAATAACCTTATGGCAATCGGATTGCTGGGGCTGGTGATTAGTCATCAAGCCATCGCAGGGGTTCCCGGAAAGCCAGTAATGAGCTGGATGCAGGCTAACTATGACAATGGAGCAAATATCAGTTCTACCTGGAATATGTGGTGGGGAACCAATGGTGAAAGTTGGCAATTGAGCGCAAACAACCATCAAATTTGCAGCGGCACCCTAGTCGTAAACGAGAAAAATTCTCAGCAAGCAAAGTGTACTTTTAATTTGGAGGCGGGTATTCAAGAGTTACAGGTAACATTATGTAATAACGATGGCTGTACAACTAGTGATATTCAAAGGATCTCTATTGCTGGTAGCCCGAATCAACCCCCACAAATTGCACTATCGGTACCTGCTACAACCAACCTTGGTGAGTTAATCAGCTTAACGGCCAGCGCTTCAGACGTTGATGGGGCAGTTGCTCGTGTCGATTTTTATGCCAATGGCGCTTTAGTGGCAACGGATATCAGCAGTCCCTATGCTGTATCCTATCTTGCCGACACAGTTGGCGCTGTGTTAATTTCAGCCAGCGCTACCGATAATCTTGGAGCTGTCTCAGGGGCTGAGGCAACCTTGGATGTTACCGCATGCAGTAATTGCGCCCAACCGCCTGTCGTCGACATAACCGTGCCGGACAACTTAACTGTCGGGGATCTGGTGATGCTAACTGCGACCGCAAGCGACGCCGATGGCACAATTGCCAATGTTGAGATTAAGCTCGATGACGTGGTAATAGCAACGCTAACTACTGCACCATTCCAGGTCTCATGGCTGGCGGTTGCAGGGAACCATAACCTGCTAGCTCGTGCCACGGATAACGATGGCTTGGTAACAAGTTCATTGCCGATTGCTTTTATCGTCCAAAATGACAGCGCTGTCGTTTTAATTAAACCTGGTAAGCCGCAAATTTCGTTTGTTGGCGAACAGACCATGACGGATGGTAAGGCCGAGTTTAATCTGAGCTGGAATATGTGGTTTGGCGAAAATGGCAGTTCATGGCGTCTCTTCGATAAAGGTCTGGAAATAGCGCAGGGTAACTTAGCTGCGAATACACCCAATGCCCAATCCGTTAGTACCTTAGTCAGTATTACGAGTGCCGGTCAGCATGATTTTGTGGTCGAACTTTGCAACAGCGATGATAACAGTGAACTCTGCGCTGGCTCAAATCCGCAAACGGTAAAGGTCATCGGTAGTGGCCCTGTTACTGGTCTGTCGCCTTGGGATTATCTCGATAACTCCGAATGGTTGGCGCGTAAGAGCGCCGGGATGACGGGGAAAAATGTCCCGTACCAAAATACCAGCGGTAAGATGGTTGGTGCCTATTTTGTTGAGTGGGGCGTTTATGGCCGTAAGTTTTATCCTAAAGATATTCCAGCTGCGAACCTCACTCACCTGTTCTATGGTTTTATTCCAATCTGCGGTGCCAATGACTCATTAACCGGAACTGCAAAGTCGGCGCTGGACGCACAATGTGCCAATAAACAAGACTATGAAGTGGTGGTGCACGATAAGTTTGCGGCGCTGGAAAAAAATGATTTTGATGTGACTGGTAAATGGGATGATCCAATCAAGGGGATATTTGCCGAGATGTATCGGATGAAAATGACTTATCCCGATCTTAAAATTATTCCCTCAGTCGGTGGCTGGACGCTGTCTGATCCATTATATGCCATCGGTACCCAGGCTGGGCCGCGGGCTATTTTTATCAAGTCGATCATTGAGTTTATTGATAGGTATGATTTCTTCGATGGTATTGATATCGATTGGGAATTTCCGGGCGGCGGCGGTGCCAATCCTGCACTGGGTTCTAGTGCTGATGGCGCTGGTTTTGCCACGCTAATGCAGGAGCTACGAGTTGCACTGGACGAGCTGGGAGCGCGTAAAAATCGCCAGTATGAGCTGACAGCTGCGGTTAGTGGCGGGGTGAGTAAACTCAGTAAAGTCGACTGGGAACGGGCGGCACCGGTAATGGATTACATTAACCTGATGACCTACGATTATTACGGAGCCTGGAGTCAGACTTACGGCCATCAGACCGGGATCTACGACACCAATACCCTAGCGACCCCAATTGACGGTTTCAATGTCAATGACGCGGTGACTTACTTGACTGAACAACGTTTGGTGCCTGCAGCTAAGTTAACCGCCGGAGTCGCAATGTATGGTCGTGGCTGGAGTGGCATTAGTGGCGGCGATGTCAATGGACCCTTTGTTACGAGCGCCAGTGGTGGCACTGCGATTAAGGGCGTAACGACCGAGGGCTTCTGGGAGCCAGGGATCGTCGACTATAAGGGCATCGAGCAATATATGCTTGGCGGCGAAAATGGCAATGGTATCAACGGTTATTCCCTGATGTGGGATCAAACAGCAATGGCCAGTTACCTGTGGAACATCGCTAGCGGTACCTTAATTACCTTCGATACCGCACGTTCGGTCAAGGCCAAGGGCCAGTATATTAACGC
>JABSRV010000378.1 GCA_013214905.1 Psychrobium sp.
GAGCAGGGGCAATAGTGCAGCGCCATTCTTATTTAAGGCGACAAAGTCGACCTGTCGACCATGACAGGTGATTTTAAGCGCGCTGCTAATGAGCAATAAGCTCTTTAAATTGTCTTTGCTCTCTACTTCTGCCGACTCTAACAACATCACATTGTCTTGGGTTAAGGTCAGCGCTTTAAATAGCTCTGTTGGGCTCTGGCTGTACTGGCAGCTAGACTTTAATATTTTACTGTCAATCATGATAATAATTCACTGTGTCCATTTGAATTGTTAGCGAATTTAGTCATTACATCGCATGGAGCATGATGTAAGACGGCTTCAGCCGGTCCGTAGGATGACTGACATGGATGTCAGGCACAAAAAAAAACCCGCTGTTTAAGCGGGTTTGATGTTGTTTAGCTGATTTTCATGCAACAACGACTCGGCCCGCGATTATTATTCGCGCCACCACCAAATATTTGTAAGGATTGTCTGTTGAAATTGTTGCATAATACTCA
This sequence comes from Psychrobium sp., assembly GCA_013214905.1. Taxonomy (GTDB): domain Bacteria; phylum Pseudomonadota; class Gammaproteobacteria; order Enterobacterales; family Psychrobiaceae; genus Psychrobium. The sequence goes on from JABSRV010000378.1 coordinate 498, forward strand.
TTAATTCAGTTCTTAGTGCTGTTACCGTTTATTCCAACTGTTTTGATTGCTTATTGTGCAATTAATACCGTTAAAATTAAAAGAAAGCGTGTTTCAGATGACTATAGAAGATAATATTTAGCGCGTTGTGTCAAGTAACTATTTATAATAAATTATCACTTGATATGCATTGCAATACCAGTATTCGTTAAAGCGCAGTCTTTAACGAGGGTTGATAAAAGGTTTTATACAAAATGATTTTCGATTTACATTGCCATAGCACCGTGTCAGACGGCGTCTTAACGCCGCAAGAATTGCTAGCACGCGCGGTTGAGCGAAAAGTAGATGTCTTAGCATTAACCGATCATGATACGACCGACGGCATTGATATCATCCGCCATGAGATTGCCGAACAGGGGCTGGAGATTGAATTAATCAGCGGCGTAGAAATTTCTACCTGTTGGGAAAACAAAGATATTCACATCGTTGGTCTAAATATTGATATCAAACATCCCAAAATGATTGAATACCTAAAAAATCAAAGCGAGATCCGTGAAAATCGTGCAGTCGAGATTGGACGTCGTTTGGAAAAAAATAATTTGGCTGAAAATGTTTATCAAGGCGCCAAAGAAATAGCCGCTGGTGGTCAAATTGGACGTGGTCATTTTGCCCGTTATCTTATTAAAATCGGTTTGGTGAAAGACAATGCTAATGCCTTTAAAAAATATCTGGCACGCGGCAAAGTAGGTTATGTACCAAGCCCTTGGCCTGATATGGCTAGCGCCATTACGGTTATCCAGGAGTGTGGCGGCCAAGCCGTATTGGCGCACCCTATGGGCTACAAACTGTCTGGTAAATGGCAGCGTAAACTGACTAAGGCGTTTAAAAGCGATGGTGGTGACGCTATTGAGGCCGCAGGGTGTCAACTCGCGCCGCCGCATCGTCAGCATATTGCGTCATTAGCGCAAGAATATGACTTGTTGGTATCTGCGGGCAGCGACTTTCATTTTCCGTCTAGCTGGATAGAACTCGGCCGTAATCTATACTTTGCTAAAGATGTTACTCCAATTTGGCAAACGTGGCCAAAATATTCCCATGTCAGCTAATGTTACTCCGATAGGATTTAACGCAGTTAAGGTACATTCATGAGTCAATATTTCTATATTCATCCTGATAATCCACAGCAACGTTTAGTTGAGCAAGCGATTGATATTGTTAAACGCGGCGGGGTGATCATTTACCCAACAGATTCTGGATATGCCATTGGTTGTCAGCTTGATAACAAATCGGCGTTGGAGAAATTATGCCGGGTTAGGGATATTGATAAACAACATAATTTCACTTTGATGTGCAGTGATTTATCACAAATATCAAATTTTGCACGATACGACAATCAATGTTTTCGCGCGCTAAAAAATGCCACGCCAGGGCCTTATACCTTTATTTTTAAAGCGACCAAAGAAGTGCCTAAGCGCGTGCAAAATCCAAAGCGTAAAACCATTGGTTTACGTGTGCCGGATAACGCCATTGCCCACGCATTACTTGCCACACTGGGTGAGCCAATATTGTCGACTTCACTGATATTACCTGGTGAGAGCATGACCGAGTCTGATCCTGAATTGATCCGCGAAAAACTTGAAAAGAACGTTGATTTGATTATTGATGGCGGTCATTTAGGCGAACACCCAACCACGGTTGTGGATATGTCTGATGGTGACTTCACCATCATTCGTGTTGGCAGCGGCGATGTCAGTTTGTTTGAGTAAGGTGATGATATGTTCATGGATTATGGGTATGAGTTGCACATTAAACCAGCAGTTGCGGTTAATTTGGCTGACACTGCTATGGTCGGTCTTGTTAAGTGAGTATAATCATCGTTGATAATGAAACAACGCAACAAGTCAAACCCATCGCGCTAGTTGATGGCAAGCCAGTGACTGAAAAGCCACAAGACTTGTTTATTCCGCCGGACGCATTGCAGGTGTTTTTAACGGCGTTTGAAGGGCCACTTGATTTATTGCTGTATCTTATTCGCAAGCATAAATTTGATATTCTTAATTTGCCGGTCTATAAAATAACCGAGCAATATATGTAATATGTCGACCTAATGAAGGAAATTAACCTTGATTTAGCCGCCGAATATTTGTTGATGGCCGCGATAT
>JABSRV010000379.1 GCA_013214905.1 Psychrobium sp.
CGTCTTGGCCAACAACCACGTTAAACACACCCGGTGGAATGCCAGCGCGATGGGCAAGTTCTGCCATGGCTAACGCTGATAACGGCGTTTGTGTGGCTGGTCGCACGACAAAGGTACAGCCAGCCGCTAATGCAGCGCTGGCCTTTCTGGCGATCATTGCATTGGGGAAGTTCCAAGGCGTTATTGATGCCACAACGCCAACCGGTTGTTTAACGACAATTAAGCGCTTATCAGTTGATGGCGCAGCAATAACATCGCCATAGACCCGCTTAGCTTCTTCGGCGAACCACTCGATAAAAGATGCGCCATAACTAATCTCTCCTAACGCCTCGCTTAGCGGTTTGCCCTGCTCTAACGTTAGCATTAGTGCCAAATCTTCTTTATGCTTGAGCATTAAATCAAACCAATGGCGTAATAGCAGCCCTCGCTCACTAGCCGATTTGGCAGACCAAGCCGCCAAAGCGCCTTTTGCGGATGTAACGGCAAGACTTATTTCTTTGACGCCGCAATCACTGACTTTAATCAATAATTCTAGGTTTGCAGGGTTAATCACATCAAACGTGTTGTGATTACTAAGCCACTCGCCATTAATATAGGAGTCGCTTTTGAGTAATTTACCATCATTTAGTTGCTGGCGAAGTGCAGCATGACAATCCATTTGTATTTGTGTTTGAGACATATTTATTTCTCTGATTTGTTTTGCTCATTTAACAACACTTCGATTCACATAGTAAGTGTATAACGAATTTACAGAGAAAAAGATCACAGTCATTGGACAATATTCAGTGATTTATTAACTAGGCAGGAATTTTATGATGTGATGTATCGGATATAAGTAGCACGCGTTAAAGCCACAGTTAATGTTAACGACAGCCTTAAAAACATGAGCATATTAAAGTTTAGTAATCTTAATGGTCAGTAATTCTTCGCTACCATTATACGGTAATTCACATTCAACGACGTATGTGCCGCCACGTGTGGTCCATTGTCCTTCAATATTAAACGCACCATTTTCATTATGACTTTCGCTTCGCCATTGGTCTGGCATCAGTGCTAATTCAGTTAAAGTGTATTCACTTTGCGCCTTGCAGAGCTTTTCAGCCACGGCACCATTGGTGATATTTGAGACTTTTGTTGCCGAGGCGCCGCTGGCCACAGACAAGCTTAAGGCAACCGCACCGGTCGCAAATAAGTTCTTTAGCTTTAACATATTCATTTTAGCACTACTATATGATTAGACATGCCTTACTGTACTAATTAAAATTACAATTGACAACCGCTAACGCATTGGTTATAAATTTGCTTGTAAAAAATTATTCTAATAAGTTTGCTAGACAGATTGTTTATAAAAACAACGTAGCCAATTTTGCGATTCGTCGCCGTTCATACCGCCGCTTAACAATGACCCATTATTTGCCCTCGTGGTGAATTGTGTGTTCATACACTTTTTGTATCGCACCATTAAAGCGTCATCGCTTTATTAGGAGAGTTTTGCCCCATGTGTTCTATTTTTTCAATTTTCGATCTTAAATCCGATCCTAAGCAATTACGTGAAACAGCGCTTGAACTATCAAAATTAATGCGCCATCGTGGCCCCGATTGGTCTGGCATTTATGCGTCTGACAAGGCCGTGCTAGCGCATGAAAGACTATCTATTGTTGACGTCGAACATGGCGCGCAGCCGTTATTTAACCAAGCCAAAGACAATATTCTCGCGGTAAATGGTGAAATCTATAATCATCGCGAATTAGCACAAGATTATCCTGAGTTTGCTTTTCAAACCAAATCAGACTGTGAAGTCATTTTAGCGTTATATGAGGCACATGGCTGTGAGTTTTTAGAGAAACTTAATGGCATGTTCGCCTTTGCTCTATATGACGAAAAACAAGACCGTTATTTGTTAGGTCGTGATCATATGGGCATTATCCCAATGTATACCGGTTATGACGAACACGGTAACTTCTATGTAGCGTCTGAAATGAAAGCCTTGATCCCTGTGTGTAAAACCATTGAAGAATTCCCACCGGGACACTTTTTAGACAGCAAAGTCGGTACACCGACCAAATATTATCAACGAGCATGGCGAGATTATGATCAGGTTAAAGATAATGAATCTAGTCCACAGAGTTTAAAAATTGCCTTAGAAAACTCGGTCAAACGACAGTTAATGTCTGACGTTCCTTATGGCGTTTTATTATCGGGCGGCCTAGACAGCTCGATCATCTCTGCCATCACCACGCAATTTGCAAAAAAGCGTGTTGAAGATGATGATGAATCTAACGCATGGTGGCCACAGATCCACTCGTTCTCGGTTGGTCTTGAAGGCTCTCCTGATTTAAAGGCGGCGCAAATAGTGGCTGATCATTTAGGCACTATTCACCATCCAGTATTGTTTACCGTAAGAGAAGGCATAGATGCGATTAAAGACGTGATCTATCATCTTGAGACTTATGACGTAACAACTATTCGTGCGTCGACGCCAATGTATTTGATGGCGCGAAAGATAAAAGCCATGGGCATAAAAATGGTGTTGTCTGGTGAAGGCGCAGATGAACTGCTTGGAGGTTATTTATATTTCCATAAAGCGCCAAGCGCCAAA
>JABSRV010000038.1 GCA_013214905.1 Psychrobium sp.
TATTTGGGCGGGCAGTTAGATGGTCCTGCGCGCATTGCCATTCATGCCACGCATCGTATTGGCGCGCTGCTTTGCATGATATCGATGTCAGCATTGGCCATATTATTATGGCGCCGCGCTCGAAATATGGCGCTATTGTTAACACTCGTTGGCACGACCCAAATATTATTGGGCATAAGCAATGTCTACTTTCACTTACCATTATTTAATGCCGTCGCGCACAATGTCTGCGGCGCATTGCTCATTGGCTGTTTAGTGGCGATTAACTATCAAGTGAAACGGACCAAAGGTGTAAAGGGAGGTCAGGCGAACAAGAGGTAGAAAGGGCGGCTAGACAAACTAATTTTGTCTAAGCAAGCAAAAAAATATTCACTAGCAGATACCAAATGGACAAAGCTATTGCCCACTTGTGTTGGTAAAAATGAACGAATACTGTGTTGCTTTCAAGCGCCTTGTCTTCATTTATTTTTGCTGCTCACAATAAGATCACAAACTTAATCAAATTGGTATTTTCCGCCAAGGAGAGATTTGTTGCAGGGTAATAACGTAACAGAGCGATGTTTACGTTATTACTAATGGACCTTGTTAGTCATTATTCTTAATGAACAAATGAAGGTCCGATACCTGAGCTCCATGCGAAAACGGTGAAACCTAACATGCTGACTAAAAAGCATAAGCCGACGGTGACTAAGCTGCTGGCATAAATAAAACCGCGATCCTCGTCAATGCCCATTACTATGGGGACCCCGCTATACAGCATGTAAACGGAATAGGCGATGCCGAGTAATCCGACACACATAATGAACCACAACTCTGGGTATAAAGTGGCAAACCCTACCATATACAGTGGTGTCGCTGTATAAGCTGACACTTCAATGGCTTGTACATGCGATGGCTCAGCGCCAAATTCATGCGCCATCCAATGTGCCATTAACCCCAGTGCAATAATACCGCCGACTAAACCACCATACATAATAATGGCCATCGCTAAGGCGCTATCTGCTGACAGAAAAATACGTTCGCCAGCGCCAATGCTCCAACCAATGTGAACCGAAGAATAATAGGCACAAACGGCCGGTATGATTGAAATAAATAACGTATGAGCTAGTGAGTTAACAAAAGATTCGTGTCGATCGGCGATGATTTGCCATTCCTTTTTTGGATGTGTATAAATGCCCCAAATGTGCGATAAAATCATGCGACCACCTTATATTTATAATAAATTGTCTGAGATACATAATTACCTTGTCAGTATTTTTAGTTTAGTAGATGTCTGACATTTTGCGAGTACTCATCTATTAAGTGACTAATTAGTGAGCAAAAGCAAGTAATATAGTTTGAATGTTACTATTTATATTGACAGTGTTGTTTTTGTTGGTAATTAATTTGATTGTTTTTCCATCTTTGTCTTGCGGTTTTTTTAATTTATGGCTTATATTAAAGAGGTCGCTTGCACTGTTGCAAAATTGTTAATAACGTTCAATCGACGATCCTTGCAGATAAGAGTTGATTTGGGGAAGTTAGTAAATACTTGTATCTGTTGTTGTTTAATCAATAAAGATAGGATGAGTGTGTGCATAAAAAAATAATAATAGGTGCAGCATCGATACTGCTATCGCTGTCGGCTGCAGCAGAAATAGAAACACCGAGTAAGTATAATTTAACACAGGGTGTCACGGACACGAGTCAACAAGTCTATGACTTGCATATGATTATTCTTTATATCTGTATCGTGATAGGCATTGTAGTGTTTGGGGCAATGTTCTACTCCATCATCAATCACCGTAAATCTAAAGGCGCAGTAGCTGCCCAATTTCATGAAAGCACCAAGGTCGAAATTATTTGGACCGTCATTCCATTTGTGATACTTATCGCGATGGCTATTCCCGCCACCAGTGTGTTAATTGACATGGAAGATAGCTCCAAAAGCGACATCACCATTAAAATTACCGGCTCGCAATGGAAATGGCATTACCAATATTTTGATCACGATTTTGGTTTTTACAGTTTGCTAACCACCCCACAACAGCAAATCCAAAACTATTCACACTCCACTAATATCGAGCCAAAAGGCGAGAATTATTTACTGGAAGTGGATCGTGAACTTGTATTGCCCATCGGCAAGAAAATACGTTTTTTGATCACCGCCGACGATGTCATTCATTCTTGGTGGGTGCCAGCTTTCGCGGTAAAACAAGATGCCAATCCGGGTTTTATCAATGAAGCATGGACTAGGATTAATGAGCCAGGTATTTATCGCGGCCAATGTGCGGAATTATGCGGAAAAGATCATGGCTTTATGCCAATTGTGGTGCGAGTGCTTGAGCAAAAAGACTATGACATTTGGTTGCAACAACAATTGCAACAAGTCGCTAGTGCTAAAAAGGCTGCCGAGCAAGCCTTGGCTTCAACATTAACTATGGCCGAGTCAATGACCTTAGGCGAACAAGTCTATTTAACGCGCTGCGCGGCTTGTCATCAGGTAAATGGCGCGGGCATCCCTGGGGCATTCCCTGCACTGAAAGGCAGTGCGATTGCGCTGGGAGATATCACTAAACACATCGATATAGTGGCTAATGGCAAACCTGCTTCGGCGATGCAGGCGTTTTCAAAACAACTAACAGCGAAGGAATTGGCGGCAGTGGTGACATATGAGCGCAATGCATGGGGTAATGATACCGGCGATGTGGTGCAAGTTACTAATGTTAATTTGACGGAGGCTAAATAATGAATACAGCCACAACAACACAAGGCTCTCATGATTCACGCGGGCACGATTCAAGTGAACACGATTCAGGTGAGCACCATGATCAGAATGCACATGATCACAAACCTAAAGGCATTATGCGGTGGATTTTAACCACCAACCATAAAGACATCGGCACCTTATATTTATGCTTTAGCTTTTTGATGTTTCTAATTGGCGGCGCCATGGCGATGATTATTCGCGCCGAACTTTATCAACCGGGTTTGCAAATTGTTGAGCCTAATTTCTTTAATCAAATGACCACTGTGCATGGCCTGATCATGGTGTTTGGCGCGGTGATGCCAGCCTTTACCGGTTTGGCCAATTGGATGATCCCAATGATGATTGGTGCGCCAGACATGGCGTTGCCGCGCATGAATAACTGGAGCTTTTGGATTTTACCAATGGCCTTTGCTATTTTACTGTCATCATTATTTATGGAAGGGGGCGGTCCTAACTTTGGCTGGACATTTTATGCGCCGTTATCAACGACGTATTCGCCGCCAAGCACCGCGCTATTTGTGTTCGCCATTCATATTATGGGCATATCCTCAATTTTAGGCGCGATAAATGTGGTGGTGACCATTATTAACATGCGCGCCCCAGGCATGACTTATATGAAAATGCCATTGTTCGTCTGGACCTGGTTAATCACTGCTTTTTTATTGATTGCGGTAATGCCTGTTTTAGCCGCTACCGTGACCATGGTCTTGACCGATAAGTTCTTTGGCACCAGTTTCTTTGCCGCAGCGGGTGGGGGCGATCCCGTCTTATTCCAGCATATATTTTGGTTCTTTGGTCATCCCGAAGTGTACATTATGATTTTGCCGTCCTTTGGCATTGTCTCGGCGATTATTCCGACCTTTTCACGTAAAAAACTCTTTGGTTATTCGTCGATGGTGTATGCCACCGCCTCTATCGCTATTTTGTCTTTTACAGTGTGGGCACATCATATGTTTACCACAGGAATGCCGGTCGCTGCCGAGTTGTTCTTCATGTATTGCACCATGCTAATTTCGGTGCCGACAGGGGTTAAAGTGTTCAACTGGGTTGCTACCATGTGGCGCGGATCCTTAACCTTTGAAACACCGATGTTGTTTGCTATCGCCTTTATTATATTGTTCACCATCGGCGGATTCTCGGGCTTAATGCTAGCGATAACGCCCGCTGACTTTCAGTATCATGATACATATTTTGTGGTGGCGCATTTTCATTATGTGTTGGTCACCGGTGCCATATTCTCGATCATGGCGGCGGCGTATTATTGGCTGCCCAAATGGACAGGCAATATGTATGACGAGCGTTTAGGTAAAATCCATTTTTGGGCGTCACTAATCTCGGTAAATGTATTATTTTTCCCAATGCATTTCCTCGGCTTGGCTGGCATGCCGCGCCGCGTTCCTGATTATGCACTCCAGTTCGCTGATTTTAATCAGTTGGTGAGCATCGGCGGTTTTGCCTTTGGTTTGTCACAGCTAATCTTTCTTGTGGTGGTGGTTAAATGTGCACGAGGTGGTGAAAAGGCGCCAGCGAAACCTTGGGAAGGCGCAGAGGGGCTTGAGTGGGATATGCCATCACCGGCGCCTTATCACAGCCATACTACGCCACCCGTGATTAAGTAGGGTTTATTATGGATGAGCAATCATTAAAACGTAAAAACGGCAAACTAAGCCTTAAACTTATGTTGGTTATCCCGCTGATGTTTGCCTTTGGTTTCGCATTGGTGCCTTTGTATGATGTCTTTTGTCAGGTCACCGGACTCAATGGGCGCATAGTTGTTAATAATGCGCCGAGCAGTTTGGTGATTGATAAAAGCCGTATCGTGCGCTTACAGTTTATGACATCGATTGCCCCTGGCATGCCATGGACATTTGAGCCTGTCGTTAAATACGTTGATGTGCATCCTGGGCAAAATACAGTGGTTAAGTTCAAGGCGAGAAATCTTGCTGATCTGCCTACCGTTGGCCAAGCGATACCGTCTGTTTCACCGGGGCTTGCGGCGCAATACCTGAATAAAACAGAATGTTTTTGCTTTAATAGCCAACCACTCGATGCTGGGGAAAGCGTCGAAATGGCGCTGGTATTCTTTATTTCTCCAGAAATCCCCCCCGAGATAACAACGCTGACATTGTCATATTCGTTATTTAATGTGACGAAGTTGGCCAACAATAATATTACTAAAATATAGAGGAGCTTGACATGAGCAAGCAAACCACTAGTTATTATGTACCTTCGCAAAGTCATTGGCCGATTGTCGGCGCTATAGGATTATTTTTAATCGCGGTAGGTGCTGGCACCATGGTGCAGCAAATGAGTACAGAGCAAAGCAGTGGCGGGTGGATATTAAGCCTAGGCGTTATTATCATTATTGGTATGATGATCGGCTGGTTTAACGACGTCATTCGTGAGGCTGATCAAGGCTTGTATAGCGCGCAAATGGACCGGTCGTTTCGTCAGGGCATGAGCTGGTTTATTTTTTCTGAAGTGATGTTCTTTTTTGCCTTTTTTGGCGCGCTATTTTACGTGCGCACCATTTCTGTGCCCTGGCTGGGCGGCAGCTCAAACAATGAGATGACAGGGCAGGTATTATGGCCCGAATTTGAAGCGATTTGGCCACTAATCACTACGCCCAGCGGTGATACAACGCAAGCGATGGGCTGGAAGGGATTGCCATTAATCAACACGGTTATTTTGTTAACCTCATCGATCACCCTGCATTTTGCACACAAGGGATTAGAAGATAATAAGCGTAAGCAATTAACCATTTTGTTGGCGATTACCGCGCTATTAGGGCTTTCTTTTTTGTTCTTTCAAGCGGAAGAATACGTTGAAGCCTATCGCGAAATGGGACTCACCCTAAGCGCAGGGGTGTATGGCAATACATTTTTCTTATTAACTGGCTTTCATGGTTTACACGTGACTATTGGCACCATCATGTTATTCATTATGCTGGGGCGGGTCATTAAAGGACACTTTACGCCACAGCGTCATTTTGCGTTTCAAGCGACCAGTTGGTATTGGCACTTTGTGGATGTCGTGTGGTTGGGCTTATTTTTCTTTGTTTATATATTATAGGACTCAGCTTATGAACTCTAATATGGACGGGCATTAGGGGAAATAAAACCAAGAGCTATGGTGAGCAAGATCAGTAATAAAATGCCTATTGAAATAGCTAGCCTACGCCCTAGGAATTGACTCATTTTACGGCCGCTGTTCTCGTCTTTGTGCATGTTCATTAGGGCCTGAAATAAGCTAAAGATGACGAATAGAAACAACACAATGATAACGATTTTCACCACGAGCATAGACAGTCCTTTTTTCTATTATTGAGTATAGAGGCTATATGAGATTGAAGAGCAAGGCAAACATTTACCTGTGTCTATTATTACTGCTTTCGCTGTTTCTGATACTGCTTAAATTAGGATTTTGGCAATTAGATCGGGCGCAAGAAAAGGAGCGTTATCAGCAACAATTAGCCCAGCGCATGGAGACAACATTATCAACATTGCCTGAGTTAAATGCCATTGAAGCGCTTAATCAGCAATCAATTGAGTTAAGTGGTTACTTACTTCATCAATATACGATATTGCTCGATAACGTCGTCAAGCGCGGTCAAGTGGGTTATCAGGTTTTAGTACCCTTTAGGCTTAATATAAACGAGGAACAACTAATACTGATTAATTTGGGGTGGGTTAGCGCAGGATTACGCCGCGATATATTACCATCGTTATCGCATTGGAAAACATTGCAAAATATTCGTGGTCAATTGCATATTCCCACGAGTAACCCTTATCTTCTCACGGCGCCGGTGAGAGATACGTGGCCCAAGGTTGTCGCTGAAATTGATTTTAAAAAAATAGATTTACAATTTAATGAGGCGCAAGCCATTAAAAGTAGTTTATATCCCGCTATTGTACGCCTTGATAACGACAGTGAAATTGGTTATCAAAAAGAGTGGCGCTGGAGCAACAAAATGACCATTGATAAGCATATAGGTTACGCGGTGCAGTGGTTTGCATTAAGCGGCACCCTGTTAATGTTAAGTGGATATTTTATATTTCGTTTACGTAAGGAGAGACAATGCCCCATAAATTAACAAAATCTAGAAAGCAGTTATTGTTGTTGTTATTGGCTTTTTTACTGCCAGTATTATTAGCAAAGGCTTTGTTAAGCAGTGGTTTTAAAGGAGAGGTTAAAACGCACGGCGGCCAATTACTGAGCACTAATATTACCTATCAGCAACTATTTCAACCAGTGGCTAATGAGGGGGTAACAGCGGATAAAACAACGTCGGACAAGCAATGGAAATTGATTTATTTGACGTCAAAGCCGTGCCATGAAACTTGTTTTAACCAGCTTTATCATATTCAGCAAACTTATAAGGCGTTAGGGCGCCTGCAAGACAGAGTGACTTTGGCTGTATTGGCCAGAAACACCCCCCAAGATTATCCCCAGCGGGTCAGCAAAGATCTATTTGTGAGTCATCAAGTAAGTCTTAATATTGCTAATGAATTTGACGATACGGTACTTATCGTTGATCCCTTGGGTAACCTAGTGATGAGTTATCAGTTTGACAATAACAAACAACAATCATTAGTTAAGGCGCACGATATATTGCTCGATATCAAACAACTATTAAAGCTCTCTCGTATTGGTTAATTAGGAGAAAATTATGGCTAAATCAATCACAACGCCACGCACTAATTCGGGCTTGTCGTTTAGTACAATCGTTAGCCTAGGTCAGGCTTATTATCAATTAACCAAACCGAAAGTTATTATGTTGCTATTGCTCACGGCAATCGTCGGTATGTGTCTGGCGAGTGAGGGCTTGCCAGATTTATGGTTAATGCTGTGGGGCTCCATTGGCATTGGCATGTTGTCGTCTGCAGGCGCGGTTTTTAACCATTGCATTGATCATAATATCGATGAAAAAATGGCGCGAACTAAGCGTCGACCAATTCCACAAGGCAAGGTCAGTTTACGACAAGCCATTATTTTTGGTATGGCATTAAGCATTATCGGCAGTTTAATTTTATATCATTTAGTTAATGGCTTAACCGCGGTATTAACCTTTATTAGTATGCTTGGTTATGCGGTGGTATATACCTTGTGGTTAAAAAGAGCAACGCCGCAAAATATTGTCATTGGCGGCATTGCTGGCGCAGCGCCGCCATTGCTTGGCTGGACCGCAATGACCGGGCAATTTGATGGTAATGCTTTATTGCTGGTGATGATTATTTTCACCTGGACACCGCAACACTTTTGGGCATTGGCGATTGATCGGGTAGAGGACTATAAGAAAGCAGGCTTGCCGATGTTGCCGGTGACTCACGGCATTGAATTAACTAAAACGATGATCTTGCTGTATACGGTGCTGCTAATGGCGGTAGGTTTATTGCCTTATTTAACCGGTATGTCTGGCTGGTTATATTTTGTAGGTTCTAGCGTGCTTAATTGGGGGTTTTTCTATGTCGCATGGCAATTAAAATTTAATCCAGAAAAACGCTCGCCAATGTCGGTATTTAAATACTCAATCAGCCAATTGATGTTGTTATTTATCATCTTGTTACTCGATCATTATTTGGTGTAAATGATGCGAACTAAAATTATCTTGATTGTACTATCATTGCTCGCTGTCACCTTAGGCGTCATTTTTAATAGTTATGATAGCGAAAAGAGCGCCGTTATTATCTCTAACACAACAACTGCACCCCCCTCACTAATCGTCACTAGTGAACATTATCGCGCGTTTGTACCAGCAAAGTCCATTGCCGACTTTTCGTTGCAGCGCAATAACAATCAAACATTTAGTCAACAAAATTTAAAAAATAAATGGAGCTTTGTACTGTTGGGGTACGCTTCATGTCCCGACGTTTGTCCGACCACGCTAACCCGTCTGAAAGCGGTTTATAAGGATCTAACCAGCATCAGCGACGTGCAAGTATTGTTTGTTTCTGTTGACCCATTACGTGATGACATCAGTCGTTTGAGTCAATATGTTGGTTTTTTTGATAAATCATTTATTGCTCTTAGCAATAGCCACGACAAGCTGTTCCCATTTTCACAAAATCTGTATTTACCTTATGGCATCGTGGCGATAAAAACAGATGACAATTATGGAGTAAGTCATAGCGGTGCTATCGCTTTGTTAAATCCACAAGGTCTATTGCATGGTCAATTTAAGCCGGTTCATACATTGGGTGAAGTACCTAGTGTTGATATGAAAATGATGGCGACAGAGTTCAAAAACATTGTGGCGGCTTATGACAAAATGATGCTTTAACAAATTAAGCCAACTGCTTATTTATTTTCTATAATTTATTTATCAATCATAAATAACTGGCGCTATAAGTGATTTGCATGAATATGAAGTTATTGTATACAATTTTTTTATTTTGTTGCTGCCTGACAACAAGCATTTCGTTTGCTGAAATAACGGTAAATAAACCATGGCGCATTGTTATTTCTATCGATCAAATACCCTACTCCTTTGTTGATGTTCTAGGGAAGCCAAAAGGCTTATTGGTGGATTATTGGCAAAGTTCAATCTTGCAACGAGATTGGTATGGTAAAAGCACCAGCCGTCTTTTATTTACCGAACAAGAATTACACTATTTAGATTCTCATCCTAAGATTACCTTTTCAGAAATTAATTGGCAGCCGTTATCAATCATTCAGCAAGGGGAATTTAGCGGTTTAATGAATAGTTACCTTGAAATTATCACCGAAAAAACAGGCATTGAATTTGAATATGTGGCAGCAAGTAGCTGGCCTGAGGTATTGACATTATTTGCTGATAAAAAAATTGATATGATCCCCGGTGTCAGTGATTATATGAACAATAAACTTGAAGGGTTAGTGAGTGAGGAATATGCTAAATTTAACCTGGTCATCGTCACAGATGCAACCGGTAATTACATTGATGATATGAAAGATTTTGATGGTGACGTATTGGCGATTCCTAGGGGGTTTACATCGTATGACTATATTAAAAGTAACTATCCCCAATTACGTATTATTGCGACAAAGTCGGTTGCACAAGCGCTTAACTTAGTCGCCACAGGTAAAGCGGACGGCTTTGTTGGGCATTTAGCGGTGGCGGTTAATCAGATTGAAAATTATTTTCCTAAGCTAAAGATAGTTGGCGTACTCGATTATCACTTTAGTCATCGCATGCTGGTTCAGCGTGATAGTGCGCTGCTCCATTCGATATTAAATAAAGTCTTTCTCAATATTGAGCTGCAACAGCATCAGCAAATTAGGCAGCGCTGGTTTCAACGAAAAATTAGTACCGCAGTGGACGATCGCATTATTTATCAACTGATGTTTACCTTTACCGTTATCTTGTTATTACTCTATATTTTCTTTAAAAAATTAAGCCGCGCTAATGTTATGGCTGCGGCTGCCAATGACAGTTTAATGCTTAGTAATAAGGCGCTAGCTGAGCAAAAGAGCAGCTTTGAAACCCTGTTTGACGACTCGCCCGATGGATTATTGATTTTTCAGGACATGAAATTTATCAATTGCAATAATGCGGTCATCAGCATGTTGCAAGCCGACTCTAAATCACAGGTATTAAATAGTCACCTCCTTGCCATATCGCCGCTAACCCAGCCCGACGGTGAAAACTCTGAGTTACGTGGAAACGTCTTATTTAGATGCTGTTTAGCGGATGGTCAGGCCAAGTTTGAGTGGATGTTGCAAACGTTTGCTGGAAAGGCACTGATGGTTGATGTGGTGATGAACAAAATTCGTATTCGTGGTAGAAGTGCAATTCATATCTCCTGGCGTGATATTGGTGATAAAAAGAGGTTGCAGCAGCAAATCGCCAAGCGTAATGCTCGTTTAGAAAAAACCAATAAAGAGCTCGAGCAATCACTAGCGGATTTACAGACTGCCCAGCAGCAATTAATCGAGGTGGAGAAATTTGCTAGTTTAGGCGGGCTGGTTGCGGGCATTGCCCATGAAATTAATACCCCTGTTGGCATTGGGCTTACCGGTATAACGTATTTAGATGATATAACGCGCCAATTGCAAAAAAAATATCAGCAGCAAAAAATGTCAAAACTAGATTTTGAAGGTTATTTGAGTGACGCGACTGAAGCAACAACCCTTATTTATAATAATCTTGAGCGAACGGCGCAACTAGTGCGCAGCTTTAAGCAGATTTCAGTTGATCAGAGTTCAGACGAGCGCCGTACTTTTAATTTGGCTGATTATATAAATGAAGTCATGATCAGCTTGGCTAACTTGTTACGGAAAAATGATGCTTGCGCCCAAATTAAATGCCCACCCAACATTGTACTTAATAGTTATCCAGGGGCTATCTCGCAGATAATCTCTAACTTAATTATCAACTCAACCATTCACGGTTTTACCAGCAACAGCGGCGGGCTTATTACCATTGAGGTGAGTCTTTGCGATGAAGAGGTAACCTTGATATATAGAGATAATGGCCGGGGCATTAAGAGTGAACATTTAGGCAAGATATTTGAACCATTCTTCACCACCAATCGTGAAAAGGGAGGCAGTGGTTTAGGGCTGAATATTATCTATAACATCATTACCAAACGGTTAGCTGGCAGCATCAAATGTAAAAGTGAGCTCGGTAAGGGGGTTGAGTTTATTATCAAAATGAATGTTAACGTGGTATAGCCTTTGGTAATAAAAGTGAAACCAAGGCATAGCTCTGGCTTCGCTTTTATAAACACTAGCCCATTTGTGATTGGATATAGTTTTGCAGGCCAATCTTGTCAATTAAACCAAGGTGTTGCTCTAACCAGTAAATATGATCCATTTCTGTATCGTCTAGCAATTCAACCAATATGTCGCGACTGACATAGTCTTGCTCTTTTTCGCAAATACCGATGATTTTACGCAAGCTTGCCGCCACAATATTCTCTGCCGCCAGATCGTTTTGCAGCATTTCTTTAACATTGCTGCCAATGTTAAGCGGCTCTCTAGACGCGGTATCCGCCTTACCTTCTAGAAATAAAATACGCTCTGCTAAACGTTTGGCATGACCAAGCTCTTCTTCGTATTCGTGAGCGAGTTGCTCATGCAATTTATTAATGCCCCAATCTTCATACATTTTTGAGTGCGCGAGGTACTGATCCATTGAGGTTAATTCAAGGGTCAGTTGCTTGTTTAGGTGGTCTATGACCAATTGATTACCGTTCATCTTATTGCTCCATCATAGATTGTAGATAGTTTTCTATGCCTGTATTGTCGATTAAAAACTGTTGTGACTCGATCCAGTCAACATGTTCTTCTTCTTCGTCTAGTATGGTGACTAAAATCTCGCGGCTAATGTAATCTTCTTCTTGTTCACACAAACTAATGGCTTCACGCAGCGCCTTTATTTGCTCTAATTCACAATCCATATCACATTGCAGCATTTCGCCCGCATGCTCACCAATGCGTAAGCGGCCAAGCTGTTGTAAATTAGGTAATCCTTCTAGAAATAAAATACGCTCAATTAACTTGTCTGCTTGTTTCATGTCCTTGATGGATTTTTTATATTCTTTTTCATCAAGTTCGCACAACCCCCAATTTTTAAAGATCCGCGCATGCAAAAAATATTGATTAATAGAGGTAAGCTCTATGGTCAACATTTGGTTCAAGGTATTTAAAATATTGGATTTAGTTTTCATTTTCTAACATCCTTGGTTTAGTTTCTTGCTTCGACTTTATTATCATAGGCCAATAAATTAAAGCTGCAAAGATTAAAAAACCATATTAAATCAATTGATATATTACTTACAAATAAGCAACTTATAACAAAAGAGGTAATGATTGCCATTCGTTGTTAGGTTGATATTTAGACTGTAAATTGTAGGGTGGGAGGAGGTTAAGAAAGCACAATATTAACGATGCTAATGAGGGTTAATACCATTAATACGGCAAGGATAATGCCAACGATGATGTAACTTTTTACGCTGCCGTTCGTAAAGTCTCGTTGTCTGTTTTTGTCATTTTGTACACCAAAGAACGCGGCAGAAACACTGCTAATAATCTGCCAAAGACTAGGTTTCTTATTCATCGTTACGCCTCTCATATTTGTTTGGTCTCAAAAATGTATGATGCTACATTGGTTAAGTACTTAACTAATAAAATACTTAACCAATATAGCGTAATAAAACAGCCGTTGTCAGCAGTTTAATCAAAGCATTATTCGCTGCTCTATAATATTTCAGCGGGTTGCATTAACAAAGCTACTGATAACTTGAAATTGACCAGGCTCGTTTTTATACCCCCGCGATGGCTTTAGCTTATGGTTATCCCTGTAAAATCGCATGGATTATCCAGGCTGTAATGGACACTCGTCGATTTTTAGTAACTGTTTATTATCAAGGTGTAAAGTAAAATATTGAGGCGAAAATAAGGAGTTCACATTGGTCATGTTAGTCGGCAAGTAAACGCCGCATAACATGATCTTTTGATAAAAAGACATAACTTTTCTTGACCCGCACCGCATAGCAATGATTTAATGCACACAACCTTTCTCCTACTGCTGCGTTTTATAACGTGACAGGGAAAGGCCAGAAGAGGAGCGTTAGCCAGGTAGTTGCAAAGAGGGATCCACATCCTAATGACTTGCAATAATGGGGACTAACGCCGAGAGGCTGTGATGGTATGGAACATCACAGCTTCGGGCACTAAGGCTGAATCCTTAGTGGCTGTCACCTTTATGGTGGAGAGCTTCTGGTCTTTGTAAGAGCAGTGGCTTTCGCCGCTGCTCTGTTCAAATTCCTCAAGTCCTCCCTGCAATTTTTTGCTTGAGAGACACATGTTAAACCTTAAATTCAAAATCACTATTAATGCCTGGCTCAGTCAGCGTTTCCGCTTGGGAAAATTTTCCAGCTCGATCGGCGCTGGACATAAACCGGTTTCTAAACTTCAATTATTATCAGTAATTTAATAGCAATGAACTTTAGGAATACGACATGAGCAATTACCACATCGCCAAATTTGGCGGCACCAGTTTAGCTAACTTCGAGGCAATGTCGCGTTGTGCCGACATCGTGATCAACGACAGTTCTACCCGTTTAGTGGTGGTTAGCGCCAGCAGCGGTGTCACCAACTTATTGGTTGAATTAAGCCAAGGCCAATTATCAAATAAGCAGCGAGAGCAATCGATTGCGCGCATCAAAGATATTCAAATGGCGATTATCGCCCAGTTACACCTTAGCGATGAATTAATCAGCCGAGTTAATCATTTACTGGCGCAAATAAGCGATCTAAGCATGGCTATCGCCAAGCAACCCGCAGCGAATTTAACCGATAAATTATTGTCTTTTGGTGAGCGATTATCGTCAACCTTATTTAGTCAATTATTGATTGATCGCGGTCAACCAGCGATATTTTTTGATGTGCGCGATGTCATGCGCACCGACAGCCAACACGGTAAAGCGCTGGTTGATATAGATACTATCTTATCGTTAGTACAACAGCGTTTAACGCCTTTATTAGATAAGCACATAGTGATCACCCAAGGGTTTATTGGTAGTGATGTAAATGGCCACACTACGACACTTGGGCGCGGTGGCAGCGATTATTCCGCCGCCATTTTAGGCGAGGCAATTAACGCAGAGCAAATCAACATTTGGACCGATGTAAGTGGTATTTTTACCACAGATCCTCGCCTGACCGATCAAGCTTATGCCCTTAAGGAAATTAGCTTTAATGAGGCCGCAGAATTAGCGACATTTGGCGCCAAGGTATTGCATCCATCAACGCTTATTCCGGCAATGCGAAAAAACATACCGGTATTTGTTGGCTCATCCCGCGCCCCTAAAGCAGGCGGCACCTTGGTATTAAATGAGACGACAAGTAAACCCGTTTATCGCGCCATTGCATTGCGCCGCAGCCAAACCTTAGTCACGGTGACTAGTGTCAATATGCTTCATGCAACGGGTTTTTTAGCGCAAGTATTTACCATTTTGGCACAGCACAATATCAGTGTTGATTTGGTCACCACCTCTGAAATCAGCATTGCGCTAACCCTTGATAATACGGGCAGCGATTCATCGGGGCGTCACCAGTTAACGGACGCATTAATCGATGAGCTAAAGAAAATTTGTCAGGTAACCATTGAACATGACTTGGCGTTAGTGGCTTTAATTGGCAATGGTATCGAAAGCAGCTGTGGTGTTGGCGCTCAATTATTTTCAACCTTGTTTGATATCAATGTGCGAATGATTTGTCAGGGCGCTAGCGCGCATAATTTGTGTTTTTTAGTCGATGAGTCGGTCGCCAAAGACGTGGTAACACGCCTTCATCATGCGATGTTTGAAGATAACCAGCAAGGAGTGGCGTAATGGCTAGTTTTAACGTGCAAGATTATAACTTATGGACCGCATTAGTGACGCCATTTAATGCCACTGGCCGTGTTGATTATGACGCATTAGTCGATTTACTTGCACAGCAAGTGGCGGCAGGTAACGGTATTTTATTGTTGGGCAGCACGGGTGAGGGCATGGC
This sequence comes from Psychrobium sp., assembly GCA_013214905.1. Lineage (GTDB taxonomy): Bacteria > Pseudomonadota > Gammaproteobacteria > Enterobacterales > Psychrobiaceae > Psychrobium. The sequence continues at coordinate 15,230 of JABSRV010000038.1, forward strand.
GCTATCGCTTGATGAGCAGAAAAAACTGGTGCGTTATGTCTGTCAAACTGAGCCAGACGCACCGATTATGGTGGCTATTGGCGGCCATAATTTACAGCAGCAATTAGAGTGGATGGCGTTTTGCAATGAGCTGCCTATAGATGCCTATTTATTGGCGGCGCCGCTATACGCCAAACCTGGGCCCAAAGGACAAGAAGCTTGGTTTAGAGCCTTGCTGCAACAGAGTAAATTCCCTTGCATGATCTACAATGTGCCATCACGCAGTGGTGTTGAATTGTCCCCCCAAGCGTTGGCTAATTTAACTGATGAGGCAACGTTTTGGTCAGTTAAAGAGGCGAGTGGCAGCGTGATCCAATTTAAGGCATTTGTTGACGCTTTGCCTAGCATTGCGATATTTAGTGGTGATGATGCCCTGTTACCCGAATTTACCATATTGGGCGCCGCTGGATTAGTGTCTGTGTGCGCCAATGTTTGGCCACAGGCGACACATTTGTATGTGTCGCAATGCTTGCGTGATCCCTGTCAGGTGGAATTTGAGTTATGGAAAAGTGCCATTGAACCGCTGTTTATTGTCGCCAACCCGATTCCTATTAAGGTGTTGATGCATCACACAAAACAAATTAATTATCCGCATTTACGCTTGCCATTAACCCATGACGAGCTCGCTAAATTCACGCCGTTATTGGCGGCAAATGAAATAATCAATCAGTGGTATGGCGAGCAATAAGCGCCGACACATTCAACGCATTTAACAGAGAAAGGTTTTTTATGAACTGGCAACAAGTTTTTGAACAATTAGAATCAGGTGAGTTACGCGCGGCAAGCAAAGACGAACAGGGCATTTGGCATGCAAATGTTGCGGTGAAAGAAGCAATTTTGGCGGCATTTAAGGTCGGCGAAAATGTCGAATACCAAGGCAGTTATCAGGGCTTTGTTGATAAAGATAATCTGGCACCGCGTCAGTTTAGCGCGGCGGATAATGTCCGTTTAGTACCTGGTGGCTCATCTGTACGCCGTGGCAGTTATGTGGCGCCTGGAGTGATTATTATGCCGCCCGCTTATATTAATGTCGGCGCGTTTGTTGATAGTGGCACCATGGTTGACTCGCATGCTTTAGTGGGTTCATGTGCACAAATCGGCAAAAATGTACATTTGTCAGCGGGGGTGCAAATAGGCGGTGTATTAGAGCCCATTGGCGCGAGTCCTGTGATAGTCGAAGACAATGCTTTTATTAGCGCTGGCTGCATATTAGTCGAAGGTGTGGTGGTTAAAGAGGGCGCAGTATTGGCGCCTAGCGTTACTTTGTCGGCCTCTATTCCTGTATATGACGCGGTTAATGAAGTGATGTTAGCCAAAGGCGCCGCTATTCCGCGCAACGCCATCGTGATCCCTGGCACCAGGCCGATGGAAAATGCATGGGCCAAGCAATTAGGGCTTAGCATGCAGTGTCCTATTATTGTGAAATACCGAGATGAAAAAAGCGATGCTGCATTGGCATTAGAACAGGCCTTACGATAATGGATGTGACGCTAAAGCAACAGATTGCTTTATTTGCCAAAACACAAGAAAACCCATTTTTTGTTTATGATTTAGATAAATTATCTAAGCATATTGCCAGTTTGCACAACCAAGATATTAAGTTGTGGTATGCGGTAAAAGCTAATCCGTTGTCTAAGGTTATTTCGACGTTAGATAAGCAAGGTATGAATTTTGACGTGGCTAGTAGTGGTGAGTTAGATCAAGTATTAGCCCAAGGCATTGACTGTGAACGCATATTAAATACCGGGCCGGCAAAGTCGCCTAAACAAGTACGTCATTTTTTACAGCGTGGTGTTAATACCTTTGTGGTGGAGAGCATTAGCCAACTGGCATTAATCGATAAACTTAGCGCTGAGTTTGAGCGACATCCCTCAATATTACTGAGAGTACAGCTGCGTTTTGAGGAGGGGGATAACAACCCCTTGGGCGGTAATGCCTTAACACCATTTGGTCTTGGCTGTGATGAGTGGCGCCGCGTTGATTTATCGCAATACTCGAACTTGTCGGTGATTGGCCTGCATATTTTCCAGTGGGGCAATATGCTAGACGCGGATAAACTGATTAGTTTATGGCAAGCCATGGTAACGCCGCTAACAACCTTGGCTGAAGAGATGGGCTTTGAGTTGCAAGTATTAGATTTAGGTGGCGGTTTAGGCATTCCTTATGATCAATCACAAAGCCGCATTAATTGGTCAATACTCAAAGCAGCGTTGGTGAAAATCAAGCAGCAAAGCAAGGTCAATGAACTGTGGTTAGAGCTAGGCCGTTTTGCGGTTGGTGAATACGGCTATTATATTTGTGATGTGATTGACGTAAAGCATAACTATCAACAGCCATTGGTTGTCATGCAGGGCGGTATTAATCATCTACTGCGCCCGGCGATTACCGAGCAAGCGTTTCCGGTGCAATTATTGCGAGACTCAAGCGCTAAGCACAGTAAATTTCATATTCATGGCCCGCTGTGCACCAGTTTAGATAAGTTGGGGCATTTGGCATTGCCAGATGATTTGAGCGAGGGTGATACATTAATTTTTTCCCAATGCGGTGCTTATGGTTTTACCGAAGCGATGCCTTATTTCCTGTGTCATGAACTGCCGGCGGAAGTAGTGATTGAAGATAGTAAATTTAAAATAATTAGGCCGTCTTTACCTGCCGCTTCATACTTATATTAGCGACAAACTATCCAATAGAGAGTAATAGAAAAGAGTTATGACAGACATTATCAGTTCAAGTGAAATCGTTGCACAAATGGCCAATGGCCAAGAGTTGTCCGTGCCTATTTACCGAATTACCGGTAACGGCCAAGGCCCCAGCGTTTACATTCAAGCGAATATGCACGGCGCTGAAGTACAGGGTAATGCGGTTATTTATCAGTTATTAGAAAGTCTTAAACAACTCGATTGTTATGGCGACATTACGGTAGTGCCGTTGGCCAATCCCATTGGTTGTAATCAAAAGAGTGGTGAGTTTACCTTGGGCCGCTTTGATCCAATCACTGGCGCTAATTGGAACCGTGGTTATCACTTTAACAGCGATCTTCCCAATCAATTTGCCGCGCAATATCCTGATTTAAGCATGCCAGAGATTGTCGTTAAATTTCGCCAATGCATTATCAAAGATTTAGAGCAAAAACAATTAAATAGTCCTTACGGCCTAACCACGGCACAGCATTTGTGTGCAACGCTGCAACGCATGGCGTTTGAGGCAGACATTGTCTTAGACTTACATACGGGTCCGATATCTTCGCGCCATTTATATTGTCCCGAATATGCTAAAGAGAGTGCTAGTTTATTTAATATCGAGCATACATTGTTTATTCCTAATGGTTTTGATGGCGCGCTCGATGAGGCGATGTTTTGTCCGTGGTGGCAACTGCAATTGGCGTATTCGCAGCAAGGGCGAGAAATCGAGGTTGCGGTAGCCGCCTTTACCTTAGAGCTCGGCTCTCAAGAATGGCTTTGTTTAGAAGAAGCTAAAAAAGACTGTGCCAGCATCCTTAGTTATTTCAGCGCTAGAGGGGTCATTGCACAAGACTTGCATACACCTGCGGTGATGACCCGATACGCGTGTCAGCTATCAGACTATCGCGCGCTATATGCTCCCCAAAGCGGCATGGTTGAATACCTTGCGCCCTTAGGGCAACCGCTTGACGCTGGGCAGCCATTGGTGCGAATGCTGCGCATGGATCGCTACGGCCAAGATGATGCTGTCAATATAGTGCCAGCGCCAGAGCGCTGCATTCCTGTATTACATTTCGCTTCGGCGAGTGTTAATCATGGCACCGAGTTGTATAAAGTAATGACCAATTATTTCACTTTGTAACATAAAGTCGTTATGCTAGCACCATTAGTCATTGAGAGAAGATAAAACATGGTTATTGGACGTCGTAAAAAACCAACCATCGAGCTTAACGAGCAAGCGCATACTATCGTTGAAGTGCACGTTGAACCCATCGAGTTGTATAAGATATTGAAAATTGAAAATCTTGTCGGCGGTGGTGGCGAAGCGAAAGTAGTGATAAGTGAAGGACAAGTATTGCTAAATGGTTTGATAGAAACTCGCAAACGTAAAAAAGTTTATCATGATGATGAAGTTGAATACCTTGGCCAAGTAATGAAAGTTAAATTTGTTGGATAGAGTACCAACATTGCCACCCTTTAAAACCGACGCTCGTCGGTTTTTTTATCATTGAAAAATCAGATTATTCACGATAGTTTAGTAATAGTTATGATGGAATGAGTAAATCGAAAAAAATGAAAAACCTTTCATTACAGAGTATAAAAAAACCTTGTCTAATTGCCATTGGTTGGCTTTGTGTGGTGTTAGGCGTGATTGGCATTGTTGTGCCTTTATTGCCCACTACGCCTTTTTTATTGCTGGCGGCGACTTGTTTTGCGAAAAGTTCTGACAGATTTTACCAATGGCTCATTGGTCACCCTTGGTTTGGAAAATACATTGAAAACTATCGTAATGGCTTAGGCATTCCAATGAAGGTAAAAATAGTAACTATTTTGATGTTGTGGCTGTCGATTGGTTTTTCGGTGATTTATGTAGTGTCCTTCTTTTGGGCAAAGATCATGTTATTAGGCATTGCGACCTGCGTTAGTTGCTATTTAGCGTCAAGACCAACCTTGTCATCGTAAGGGAAACGCGTGATCTGTCTTAAAATTAACTAGGATAATTACTGTGTGCCTTCTTTCGTCTCCACACTATAACTATTGTCAACGACTTCACAATAAAATAGAAAACTTAACGCGATGAGAGATACTAAGGTAAAAAGTAAAGCGAATATAAATATGATCAAGATGTGCTCCAATTTTAGGAGGCACACTCTAGAGTAATTCATGGTAATTACCAGTGTATTCATTTAAAAAAATAGCTTTGCATGGTAAGTGGTTACTATCTACTCAGCCCCTTAGTTAAGCCATCCTACTTTGTTACCATCTTTGCGTAGCCCCGTACTACTTAACTCTTGTTTGTTTAGTTCTGAGTTAATTGGCGTTGCCATTAAATTATATGAAGCGCCATCACTGGCGATGGTTAATGATAATTGATATGTTGTTTTAGCGCCTTGCAAAGGAACTTTATTCGGAAAAATTTCCGGTAATGAGGCGCCTTTATAACTATTGTTCTCACTGTAATATATTTCCATCGTGGCGCTTAAACTCACTAGTGCACTTTGTGCCACCGCTCGCTGCGTACTTTGTAACTGGGTGAGGTATCGCGGATACGCTACGCTAGCTAATACGCCAATAATTAACAGTATAACCATTAGTTCAACTAGGCTAAAGCCTCGAATATGGCGACGAGAAAGAGCAAGATTGATTGTTTTTTTATTGAACATCATCATGTTTTCACGGTTGAACTTCAGACCAAAATAAGGTCGATGTTTTTAAATTTTCGGCAGGATAAAACTCAGTACCAATGCCAATCATTTTCTTGCCTTTTATATTTAAAAGCGTTGGCCGTGGTGGCAATGTGGTATGGCTTAATTGTATGGAACGATCAGAGGTATCACAGATTACGCTGGTACATGTTTTACTGACGTCAAGGCCACCATTATCAAGTGTAGTCGGCAGCACTTTTTTATAATTAGGTTTTGCGTCGCTAACATTCACGCGATATAGCCTTGATGTGCCGCGTTGATTGGTACAGCTATTGGCACTGATGTTGGGCTGAAAAGAGGTGAACCATATCGCGTTATCGAACGTTAAACTCGATGCTAAAATTTTCTCGCCGCTGCGATTGAGGGTAATATGCCAACCTTGTCTTTGCTGCAAGGTTTTCTGGTGTAAATTAATTTGAGCGGCGCTGCCCACACCTAGTATGTTGCTGGTGGCATCATAT
>JABSRV010000380.1 GCA_013214905.1 Psychrobium sp.
CGTCGCTTGCGGCGGCCTTTGGAGAAATACAGGACGTATTTCTTAATAAAACTGCGGTTTCAAGGATAACGGGTATATTATGCCAATTCCAATAATTGGTATGACGAGCAGAATACAATCCCCCGCTTAAATTGGGGATTAGTATTTTTATACTCTATAATTATATTGGTGAATTTAGAATCACGCCGTAGTATTTATTGAGCGGATAAAACCACGCATTAGTGCGTGCTCTCCCTTGTACAATGGAAACGTTGCTTTATAGTCAAAATCATTACCATTGAGGCGAACAAATTCCTTTGAGAACTGTTCGATATGTGCAGCTTTGACTCGTTTTGAGCCTTTGATATTTCTGGCAATAATATCGTAAATGTATTGTTCGGGTTCATTTAACGACCGACCTTCTGTTGCCCTACTTTTCGATATTTGATCATTGTTTGACAATAGTACTGATGGCAGTTTTACTGTCGTGGCAATGGCGCCAACGACAGCAACAGCCATGGTTGTTTTTATCGCCGACCGTCTGTTTACTTTTTTGTCTAACATAATATTTTTCCTATTTAGGTTAGTTCCAAGGGCTTACAGTTATTGTCGATGGCATTCTCAACTCACATGACCAAGTTCTGTTACTATTTGTTACCCTAATATCAGCATCCAGTTGTTTAATACTGGTTTGGAATTTAGTGAGATGCTGATAGATTCGTTGATCTTGCATAAATTGACCTTGAGGGTATTTGCCAAGCGAACGGTGCCAATCTCGGGGTAAGTCGACAAATATTCTAGAGAACACAAATAATCCCATGCCCGCATTGAGTGGTGGACAACAGTTGAACCAGTCTTGCTGGCTTTTTCTGCCTTCACCTGGCGCTGGTACTTTAGAGTTGTAATAGCCTAAGCTACCGAGTTTTAAAAATGATGGAAACCGATCAAGAGCATGGTTCGCCGACATCCAATAGATAATACGTGTGATGGTATCAACTAATTGATCCATGGTTGAGGCGCTCGCAGGAAAGCCATTCACTTGACCATCAATTGATGTTTGATATAAAAAACTCTGAAGTTCATTATCATTAACGACATCAGTATCGTCGGAATAGTACAACGACAGATAATCGGATACCCAGGTTCTGATAATGGGCAATATTCTATTGTCATCATGTTGTGGATAATCACCTATTGCAGCTAAGTTATCATCTGGTGAACGATCAACTGGGGTACTATCTCTCACAAAGTGATATTCGCCGGCTCGTCGTAGCGTGCTGTTTAGGAAAGTGGTGCTGCTAAAACCTGATAATCTCTCAATTGCGCCAGTTAACAGACCATTTTTAGGGTTACCAAATTCACCATTGGTTGGAATGCCCACTTCACTAAATATACCAATAAAGTTATTGGAGACTAACGACATAAAGTGTGTTTCTAACAACGGATACAGCGGGTGAACCTTGGGGATGTTACGATAAAAAGCAACGGGAATCGGACCTAAATAAACATGGGTCGACAAATGATCAACCACCGCCGACATTGACTGCATCGTAGTTAGGGTATTTTTCGCCATTTGCCATGACCAGTAATCATCAGCAGGGGTTAGAATTTTTGATAGCGGGTTCTGTTCATGACCGCCCCAACCCAAATTCTGCCAAAACCACCAATCCGATTCGCTTTTGGGTGGCGTTTGAGTTGGCTGAATGGCAATTATTTTTAATGTTGAACCGCCTTTAGCAATGGCAAATAGTGCAATTGCCGCATGGAGTCTGGCACCAAAGGCCTCAGTTGGAAGCGTGGCTACCGTTTCTTGGTGGAAGTCTTTATAATTGGCAATAAATACCCGTTTTTCAGCCATAGCGGTATTGAGGTCGTCGTCTGAAAACCCATCTACGCCTCGAAACATCTGATTGGTGACTGGGAAATTGTCTAAATGTTCGGTATAGGGGGTAAAGTGCTTATGGACCGGAGAAATCGTGGCAACTTGCAGCCATCCCATCACATCATCGTTTCTAAAGTCATCAGCATAATCAGGCTTTGGATAGCGGGTCTCATTATCAGGGAAGAAATTTAACTGCTCGATTCCGGTTGCTTTTACCACAGGAAATATTGTCAGGATAGGATCAATTATTTCTAGCTTAAACTGATCCGGATCGTTATCGGTCAAATTCTTATAAATGATGTTGAAGCCTTCAACCAGGTTGGCGATAAAATTGAGATTAAACAGGAATCGTGACCAGTTTTTGAGCGCATATTCGGGGACTGCTTCAAAGATGTCGATACCGTCATCGCCGGGATCGGTATCGTCAACGCCAAAATCATCTTCATGAGCATAGAGCCGTCGTTCTTCTTCGGTGCCCTTTATCATCCAGTTGGTATTGTTTCTGACATCTTTAGATTTCATGTTGTCATGCACAACGCCACCGTCAAGTTTGCCATAATCAAAATTATTAGCTTGTTGAGCAGTGTTCAGCTCACTCTGGCGCGCTGCTAATAACGTTGAGCTAGCATACTGAGGTAAACTGGGTTTCTGAAATTTAGGTGCCAGGCAAGAGATGGCACCTAAACCTATCGCGGCGAACCTTGCCGTGGGATCCGCT
>JABSRV010000381.1 GCA_013214905.1 Psychrobium sp.
TAACGTTGGGTCAAGCCAATAGGTTTTCCCCTCTAGGGTTAACCACACAATGACATGGTTAAAACGATTAAGTGCCGGTGGTTTCTCATTGAGTAATTTGTCATCTTCGGTTTCAACCAACGCCGGATATGCGTCGATATTAAGGGCGGCCAATATCGCGATAAACAGCACAGCCTTGTCTTTGCAATCGCCATAACGCAATGCCAAGGTTTCTTTCGCTGAGGTTGGTCGATGAGAGTTACTGCCCATTTCCAACCCAACATAGCGGATTTGTGTTTGGCTATATTTAAGGGCTGCGCTGACTTGCTGCGCTTGGCTGCTATTTAGTTGTTTTATTTGTTGCGCGATAGCGCGTACCGAATCATCTGTCGGGGCTATTTGGTATAAAGGCAATGCCCATTGCACGACTTCTGACCAATGCTGTATTTCACTGAAATAAATTGTCGCGTAAGGGTCGTACCAACTAGGAGACTGACTTTCCCATGCTCGCGTTTTTTGGTTATGTAGATGCAGTGAGTATTGCGTAAATTCCCCTAGCTGATTTTTATCTATTTTCGGTTCACTATTGCGAGTATTGATAAATAGCGGGATATTTTTACCCCACAAAACACTGACGTATTGATCATAGATAGGAACGGACCAGCTGATTGAGCGCCCGTAACTAAAGATATTGTTATAAACGCTGTTAGCACCAAATCGCGTATAGCTATAATCTAGAGTATCTCCTGCTCTAATATCATCGAGCAAAACATTAAGGGTTAACGAGTCATTATAAATTTGTTGCTCTAATTCTTGTTCACTTTTAAACACCGAGATTTTGGCACTGGTTAAGCGATCAATCCGCTGACCATCTCTGATCACGGTTAATGAATTAAGCACCACGTTTTGATAAGTTGGATCAAAAGTAATGTTGATTTGAGAGGAGTTTTCTATGCCAATTTTATTAACGACACTTTCAACGTAACGGGAATGGTAAGCCACTTGTCCATCGCGCTCGACTCTAATTTGACTGTCAATTAAGCGATAGAAAACCCCATTACTAATTTCATCAACGGGCACAGCAACATCTAGCGAAACCGCCCTAGGTACTACCCAGGATGGCGTGGCAGCGGTTTTAACCTGATAATCGTTTGTATCTGCAAATACATTTTGGCTGGTGACGGACAAAAAAATCGCCAAGGATATCGTATAAATAAAGAAAAAATATTTTTGAATAGCGCTCACGGTAAACCTTGATATTAAAATAAATTTTGTGGATCATAACCTTTATTTTGTAATATTAACAACTTAGGAGACATATAAAATATGTTTTGTGGGAGGTCCTAGTGCAATGATTAATGCAGCACTAGGCTAATTAGGATTAAGCTTTTTGTATTTATCTGGTTAATAAGCGATCGAAGTGAAACACAAGACCTAACGATAAGGTGCTTGGATCTTCGCCTAACATTGGCACGACTTTGTCACCATGACCTCTACCATTGACGCTAACGCTGCCATTTTTTCGTTGTCCATCATCGTATAGTCATAACCTAGCGCGACTTGCACCGCGTCAGTCTCATTAATATCAGATGATGTGCTGGCGTATTGCCGTTTTATTTTACTATGATCACCAACTTCAACACTGCTCGCAAGGTAAAATCTATTACGATCATTACCAGTTAACCCACCAATATTACATTCAGATTGTCCGTCGCCTAGCGAAACCCCGTCAAAATGATAAGCGGCGGTGAAAGCAATCGAACGATGATCATCTGGTAAATCAGCACCTTTACCCAAGGTGTTGTATGCTAAATATAACTGCAGTTTGTCAGTTTTATAACTCGCTTTTATAAGCATCGACTGAGTATCTTCATTCTCTTCTTCGGGTAAATAGGTTGCCGCTAATTGAAATCCTGAATTAACAGGCGTTTGATAATAAATGACATTGTCAGCGCGAGCAGGTATGCCAGACGCTTCCCATAGATTACCCAAATCACCCACTTGATCTGCAAATAGATTAAAATCATTGGCCCACTGATCTAAATACGGCATGTGGCCAATCACTAGCTTGCCAAAGTCGCCTTGCAGGTCGACAAAAGACCGGGCGCCCTTTGGTAAATATTTGACCTGACGATTGCGCGCCGCCATTACCATCGTTACCACCTTGGGCGGTCAAATCAACGCCGGTCTCAAATTGAAAAATAACGGTCAGATTACTTTCCAGCGCGTGACGTCCCTTAAACCCTAGGCGTGAAGAATTGCTCGCGGTATAAACACTGTTGGTAATGCCAGCGTCAACATGGTCAAGTGAAACATGGCCTAAGCCATAAATACTGAAATCGGTTGCCATTGCCTGGTTAACTAAAAGACTTAATGCACAGGCGGTTAGCCCTTTTAAAATAGGTTTCATAACTTACATTCCGTGTAATCAATGAGAGGGGTGATACCAATCCGTATTAAAGATCACTCTTCAACGAGGATTGGTAATTAAGCAGCGTCACCTACCAATTAAATATTAAGCGAGTTGAAAGCGTGACAACATTCTCTGCAATTCTTCTGCCTGTTGTGACAGTTG
>JABSRV010000382.1 GCA_013214905.1 Psychrobium sp.
ATCCAGCCGCCTTAATCAAATTAGGCCATTCGCAATATGTTTTTGGTTTAAACGTTATCAATCTCGATGGTGATTATAAAAATGCCTCAGCGACAAGCGCCAAAGGCTTAGCGGTATCGGGTCCAACGCAAGATAAAATAAGCAGCGTTAGCGCCATTCCACATTTTCATTATTATCGCCCACTAAGTGATGTGCTTGGTTTTGGCTTCTCTATTGCGGTGCCTTACGGTACTAGCAGCGAATACAGTGATGATTTTATCGGTCGTTATTTCGCCAAGCAAACCGAGTTTACCGTATTAGCCTTTCAGCCAGCGCTTAGTTACCAAGTCAACGACAAATTGTCGATTGGCGGGGCTATCGCGTTAAACTGGACCAGTGGCACACTAAGCAAGTTTAAAGATCACAACAGCTTGTGTGAGATTGGTGCTGGCATTAATCCAACTTACAGCATGCTAAGCCAAGGCACATTTAATGATGTTGCTCAATCGGCTTATTGTGACAGTGTTTATGAAGTATCTGGCGATGATATTAAACCAAGTTACACGCTAGGATTACACTACCAAGCTAGCGAAAGCTTAGCGCTGGCGATAAGCTATCACTCGGCGGTTAGTTATACATTAGAGGGTGACTCTACCATCAACAATACGCCGATCACCGGCGAGTTTGTTGCGTATACACAAAACCCTACTAAATATTGGACAGCGCCGACTATCCCAGGTGTGGTTGATGGTCAAAAGCTGCCAGTGGTTGACTTAACTACCGGAAAATTGGCCGTTTCGCCTGAGAAAATCGAACGTTCAACGCTTGGTTTAGATACACCGCAAAGCGTTATTGTGAGCTTAGACCACCAGCTTACTGACGCGCTGTCGTGGCAGTTTAGCAGCACGTGGACCCAGTGGAGCAAGTTTACTGACATCACTGTGCTCTCTGACGATTCGGTGCCAAGCATCAGCGCTAGCACACAGCAACCTAGCAACTTAAATAGCCAAGGTTATATTGGTTATATTCCTGAATATTGGCAGGACGCGTGGGCTTATGCACTTGGCGTGACTTACAAATTAGATAAAAATTGGACCTTAAAAAGTGGTATTGCCAACGATCTCTCTCCGGTCAATGGCGACTATCGCAGCGCTCGTATCCCAGCCAACGATCGTACTTGGTTGACCATTGGCGGTAAATATCAAAATTATGTAAAAGGTCAAGCCAGTTGGAGCATCGACATGGCAGCCGGCATGATGTTTATGAAAAGCACTCAAGTTAGTGATCGTGAATATAACGCCCAAGATACCGCGCTATATAACAGTGGTTATCAAGCCGATTACAGCATCAATGCCTATGTGGTGTCTGTGCAGTTCAACTACCCGCTTTAAATTCATCTAAAGCTAACAAACATGTTGCGTTGTAGCCTGACATGTTTGTTACTTTTTTTATTTCATTTCGCTAGTCTGATATTTCAATTACTTACCCTTGAGCCCCTCAAACACCTTCAAATGCAAATCATTTGCATTAAGCCTTGCGTTATTAATACCAACAACTTATGCTACTGGCGAATTTTATGACCCAATAAACTCTAAATGAAAAGGATCTTGATGATGCATAGTTTGTCTAAAGTAGGACTAGCGGTAGTATTAGGCTTAACTCTATCTGCGTGTGGCGGTAGTGATGGTAAGGATGGCGCAGCGGGTACAAATGGCGCTGCAGGAACTAATGGCACCAGTGGTGTTAGCGCGTTTGTTACACGTGATGACGTGGTTATCTCTAATGCAAATATCGCTTACGCGGTTTATGCCGATTCATTAATTTCCGCTCATACGCTAAAAGACGTACTAACACAGTTTGTTGCAGATCCTAGCGCACAAAACTTTAGCGCTGCTAAGCAAGCGTGGATTAACTCTCGCGAACCTTATGGTCAAACCGAAGTATACCGTTTCCGCGTAGGTCCAATTGATGCATTAAAAGCCGATGGTACATTAGGCAATGAAGGCGAAGGTCCTGAAGGACGTTTAAATGCATGGCCACTTGGTGAAGCACTTATTGATTACGTGTCAGGCGCAGTTGATGGCAACGCTTTTGGCGAAGACGGTAATCCAGTATTGAGCAAAAACATTATTGCTGACACAGTTACCTATACAACAATCGACAAGACTACCATTGCTGGTTTGTTTGAAACTGGCGAAGATGAACGCAGTGTAACCACTGGCTATCACGCCATTGAATTTTTATTATGGGGTCAAGATCTTAACAAAGACGGCAGCGCTGGTTTAGGCGATCGTGATGTAACCGCTGGTAACCGCGCAGCGTCAGATTACTACACCGCCGCAAATGGCAACGCAGGTGCTTGTACCTCAGGCCCAGATATGTCAAATGAAGAAATCTGTCAGCGCCGTGGTGCTTACCTATTAGCCGCGAGCGAACTTCTTATCGAAGACTTAGCCCCTGTTGTTAAAGCATGGGAGCCAAAAGTAGGCAGTCACTACAAGAAATTTGTGGCTGGTAAAGACGAGTCATTATCTAAAATCTTAG
>JABSRV010000383.1 GCA_013214905.1 Psychrobium sp.
AAATCCAATACGAACTTTAGTTATTCTGAAGTATTTTTCCGATCCTGCCATTCCCAAAGTCATGCCCCGAACTATCATCCCGCTGGTCGCCCCAACCTCGTCATCCCGCAAGTCTTTTTATGCGGGAACTCATGCAGCCATTTTCCAACTATTAAACGACAATCAGCTTAGTAACGCGCCTCACAAGATCCCCTATAAAAACACCTAGGGGATGACGACTTTAACTACAATAAACTTGAGTACAAATCTTGCCAATCAGGATTACTTTGCGTTATCAGGTCAATCTTCCACTGCCGATTCCAATTTTTTATTTGCTTCTCACGTAAAATAGCTTGTTCCATGGAGTCATGTATTTCGAAATGAACCAATAAATGAATATTGTATTTTTGAGAAAATCCCACGACAAGGTTTTCTTTATGCTGCCAGACTCTTTGCAGTAAATTACTGGTTACACCAACATATAAAACGCCATCAGTCTTTGAAGCCAGAATATATGTTGCTGGTTGCATAATTGATCTCATACAAAAACAGAATAATCATAAATTATAGCGTGCCGTACGAGATCTGCCCTGTCATATGGCTGGTATTAGACCAGAACACCCGTCATCCCGCTGGTCGACCCAACCCCGTCATCCCGCTGGTCGACCCAACCCCGTCATCCCGCTGGTCTCTTTATGCGGGATCTCATACAGCCTTTTACCAACTATTACTCGCCAACCAATTTTGTAATGCACCTCACGACTGTCTCTAGGTCAACTTATCCAATGCTTATTGTCTTGATGTACCCTATTCATCTGCTTAGAGATTAACGCGCTAGTTGTTGAGTTAATGTCTAAATCATCGGCAATTTCTATAAATTTAGTAATAGATTGGACAACTTCTTCAATCACCAACTTCGCCTTATCCCAAGATGAAAACCCCGCGTGCTGTGCTAATTTTTTCATTACTTTTAAACTTGGTTGCTTTCCATAACCAGAGAAAGCAGTGGAATGCTCCCCATGAATAGTCGGGCTAAATGTAACATCATAAAAAGGCGCTAATTGCCACAAGCCGTTATCCTGTTGTAAAAAAGACCAATTTTTACTGTGATCATCCTGATTCAACACCAACAAATTAAAAATCATTCGTCTAAAAATTTCCTGACCTGCAGCGGCGCTTTTGCAAAGTTGACTGCTTGCCTTTATCAAATCTTCATAATCAAGACTTGGCATTCTAAAGTCAGCACCAAGTAAGCCGCAAGCACTGTGTAAATGTATGCGCCCCTCCTTTCCTTCAGGAGTGACTGTAGTATCAAACCGTTTCAGTGCAAGCCATTGCTTAGCACCTGATGACACTGGCGCATCTAACAACTGCCAATCAGTCACTTCGATTCCAGCAAGACGAGCCATGGATAGGTATGCAGCCTCGCAAAGCCCTTCTTCATGACCTAAAGACAACTGAGCCGAAGTAAACTTAACCAAATAAGCATCACTGCCACGTTGATAACTCGTGCTACACAAATCTGTGCTATTTTTTGGCAAATATAACTGCGCCTTAGGCCTAGCACCACCAGAGCTACCAGCATTAACCAGTGCTTGTAAAACATGAGATGTTTGACCATCAAATATTGCTTGAGCTTCGACGCCTAGTTCCGCAATACTAAATGCACAACTTTGCTGTTCATCTAATTGATGTGAAGTTGGCTCATAATATAAAGCGCCCATTGCACGCGCACCAACAAAGGCTAATCGATCCATCGCGCTAATCTGATTGGGTAATATCTGCGACTGACGGAAAATCCGATCCATTAACAATAGACCCCAACCATCGGGCAATGAATCTGAAAACACACCATGTAAGCCAGAATGTGGATGTAACGGAGCAGCTTGCAATGATGAATTATAATCAAGAACAAAGGGAGAAAGGTTATTAAAAGATGTCAGATAGTCATCATTATACTGAAAATAGACTTGCCGCTTATTTTGCGCCAATATCCCAACCTCACAGCGAGAACCATCACTTAATACTCTACCGACAGATAGTTTATTATTTGAAAGATAATTCATCCTTTAAGCACCTCATCAATTGTTAAAGGCCCATTATTAACGTCATAGCGTTCTTTTTGAGTTAGTTGATTAAGCCGAGTTAAATCATCCAAGCTTTGCCACAATAAAATGAACTGGCGCAGCGAGATTTGGCCGCTGTTTTCAAATTTCTTAATAGTAGACGCAGGCACGGTACTAAGCATGGCTAGCTGCTCTCGAGAGCACTTTTTTTCTTTACGTAATTGATGCAACCAATCACATAATGAAGACTGGATATCAGCAGAAGAAAATAATGACAAATTATTCATAACACACCTATTGGATACTATTATATCCAATGTATCACAAAACAAACAAATTTAGACATCATAGTATCCATTCAATTGATTTAGTAACGCGCTTCACGAGATCCCCTATAAAAACACCTAGGGGATGACATTGTTTTTCGGCCTCGCGCTAACACAGTCATCCCGCAGCGACGATCC
>JABSRV010000384.1 GCA_013214905.1 Psychrobium sp.
GCTGCATCTAAAAACTTAGGGCTCAACCCTAATGTTCTAGGCCGCTGGATCAAAGAACATGAACAAGATAATAGGCACGCATTCCGTGGTAATGGCGTACTAACACCTGAGCAGGATGAAATTAGAAAGTTAAAAACTCAGGTGAAACGTCTTGAAATGGAACGAGAAATATTAAAAAAATCGACGGTCTTCTTTGCCAAAGAAATGAAATAAAGTACTCATTTATTGCCCAAAATAAGGAGAATTATGGGACACCCACTACTAACTCTTTGATTTAAAACTCAGCTAACGACTGATTAATCCTATCTGTTTAAGTTCCTCTGTTAATTTATTCACTTTGATACGTTAACATTTCGATTTTTAATCAATTTATCGTTTTTAGACACAACGATGTCTGAGTCTTTACCCATTACTCGTCCGTAATGGATTCACTTTGTACGTACCATAGATAGGCTTGGTATATTGCGACAGCGCCAATCAATCTAAGCTCTCAGGCAATCTATATTATAATGAGAGTGCTCTATTTTCAGAATATTCTTGTTTAATAAACTCTTTAAATAAGCGCACCGTCTCTGGCATGTAGTCTCTGTTGTGATAAAGAAAATATACATTCTGTTGCGGTAAGTCTTGCTCTGGCAATAAGTTGATCAGTTCGCCGCTCTCTAACTGTGATTGGATAGAAAAATCTAATAGTGCAGTTACGCCCATGCCTTGCATTACCGCATCAAAGATTACCGTTTCGCTATTCATCAAATGAGCTTGGTGTAACGAAAAACTCTCAGAGATGCCTAATAATTCTTTAACTGTTTTGGTTAGGTTTACATACGTTGGCAACAGCATTTTATGCTGATCAAACGCCTGTGATAATGATGTCGGTTTTCCATAACGTTCTATATATTTCGGTGACGCTATGCATATTAATCGTGCTGAGAATAATTTATTCGCGGTTAATCGGGAATCATCAAGTGTGCCAATACGGAACGCAAAGTCTATGCCTTCGTCAATGACATTGTCGGGGGTGTTGGATGCTCTCAGCTCAAATTGTATGCCCTTGTGTAATTGGCTAAATTTTGTGATCAATGCCATCAACGATGTTCTTAACAATACTTCAGGAAATGATAATACTAATTTACCGCTGGCTGTTGTGACTTCATCTTTTAACGCTTGTTCAGAATCAGTGACTGACTGTAATATGGATTTGCATTGTTGGTAGAATTTTTCGCCTAAAGGCGTAATGGTTAGTGCCTTTGTTGACCTATCGATTAATTGTACTGACAAGCCAGCTTCTAATTTACTCAGCTGTTTACTGACCGCTGAAGCTGATTTATGCAGAGATTTCGCAGCTGCCGTAATGCTTTTCAGCTCAACAATCGCACAAAACGTACGGTACTCACTAAAACTAGCCACTAACATTTCCTTTAGGTTAAAAATGTTTTGATTTTATTGACATTTAATTAATATTGCAATGACCTTATAGTTATCTCATCAAGTCAACGAGAAATAGTTCTCTTTGGTTATTTCTGATTAACATTAAAAAGTGAGATATGCATGCAACGTATTGTAATTACCGGCGTCACATCAGGGTTTGGCCAACAATGGCTTTATCAATTGGATAAACAACCAGATATTGAATTTTTTGTACTTGCGCGTAACAAGCATAAATTTCAAGCGATGCTTAAACAACAACCACTGAAAAATGGCGTTCATTTTGTGCAATGTGACTTAATGTCGATTGACTCTATTCACGCGGCTGCTGATCAGATTAATCAATTAACCGATAGTATCGATATTCTGATTAATAATGCAGGACACTGGTCTGACAAAACTTTCACCCCCAGCGTTGATGGGATTGAATCAACACTCGCGGTCAATCAAATTGCCCCTTTTCTATTGACTGGGCGTTTATTGCCTTTATTGGCCCAAGCGAACCAAGCAAGGATTATTAATACCGCGTCATTCAGACATACCGATGCAAAACTAAACCTGGACGATATTCAGTTAAGAGAGGACTTTAATGCTGAGCGAGCTTATTGCAACAGCAAGCTTTTTAGTGTGCTCTTTACACAAAGTTTGGCGGAAAAGTTAACCGATAGCCGTATAACCGTCAATTGTTTTGATCCAGGTATTGTTGATACACCAATGCTTAAACAGGCCTTGCCTATTTGGTTGTCGCCTTTTTATGGATTAATAAAACGTGTGATTGCACGCTCTCCCGATAAAGGTGCTGAGACTGGTGTATTTCTATCTCAGTCTAAACAAGGAGCAACTCAGAGCGGCCACTACTTTAAAGATAAAAAAATTAAATCGACGGCACAAGCAGCTAAAGACCCATCGTTAATGCAGTGGTTGTGGCAACAAAGCAGCCAATTGAGTGGCTTTGACTATTCATTTGATTTGGATACTCATGGCGAAGGAAACAAATAAACATACAAATAGACTTATAAGACGATACTTCCCCAAGAAAATTGATTT
>JABSRV010000385.1 GCA_013214905.1 Psychrobium sp.
ATATTTTGAACGTCGCTTGCGACGGCCTTTGGAGAAATACAGGACGTATTTCTTAATAAAACTGCGGTTTCAAGGATGACGGGTATATTAAAACTGATACACCCTTTTTGAATTACCATATTGCAGCGCGTTCAACTGGGCTGCCGATAATGGTAATAGCTCGCCTAATTGCTGATAGTCCTGCCAAAAATCACTATAGCTTTTGCTAAACAAACACAACGGAAAGTTACTTGCTAACATAACGCGATCAGCGCCAAAAAAAGCTAACAACACGTTCAACGACTGCGCAACATGGCGCATTGTATAGTCACGATCAACCATTTCCCAGCCCGACGCTTTAAAAAATATGTTGCGACAAGCGGCAAGTTTTTTTATATTGCCCTGCCACTGTTCAAATAATTCCGGCGCTGTTGGAGCAAAGTTAGCGTGGCTTAAAATAATGGTCAATGTGGGTATTTGCTTGGCAGCGACAACCAGTAAATCAATCGCGACATCGTCGATACCGCTCAGCTGCGTTTCAAAAATGAGCGAGGTATCAGCTAAACGTCGTAAATTTTGTAGGGTAAGCGGCGCGCTAAGCAATGTTTGCGCTTGCTCATCTAACATATGACGCACACCAACCACACTGTCATAGCCTTTCAGGGTAGCAATAGACGCTAAAAAGGGTTCTTCATCTTGGGTCAAATCAATCGCGGCGATGCTTTTGAATGGCGTTGTCACATGGCCTTGCAGCCACGCAATTTCACGCCACGGCTGCTCGTTGTCATATCCCGCTTCAATATGCACAAAACCCGCTAATTTCATCGGCGGATCAAGCGCAAGATCCGTTACGGAGAAATCACGATGAATAAGCGCTTTGTCTGGCCAATTCGGCGGATTTTGGGGTTTTAGCCAGCCATAGTCACCATTTTTAAGATCAAACAAATGTAGATGGCTGTCTATAATTAGCACGCTGTTGGTTGTCAACATAGGCTCCTTACGCGGTGGTATAACCGCCGTCGATCATTTGCAAACTGCCGGTAATAAAGGCGGCTTGCTCGCTTGCTAAAAAGAACGCGTAATCTGCGACTTCATGAGGTTGACCTAAACGCCCTAGTGGTTGCAATGCGGCTTCAGCAGCATGTACTTCATTTTTATCACTGCCCGATTGTTGACAATATTTGTCAATGGCATGGTGATAAAGCGGCGTCTCAATAGTGCCTGGACACAAGGCATTAGCGCGAATATTAAATGGCGCATAATCAAGCGCGGTTGTTTTTGCCAGTGAAGCCAGTGCATGTTTGCTGAGGTTATAAGCAAATGAGTTTTGTTTAGCTATCACGGCTTGATCCGAGGCAATAATGACTATAGCGCCACCATTTTGGGCTTTCATGCTCGGTAACACCGCTTGAATGGCAGCATATGCGCCTTTAACATTAATCGCGAATAGGTGATCAAATTGCTGCTCGGTGGTATTTTCAATCGAGCCAGAAAAATGAATGCCCGCATTGCATACCAAGCAATCAATGCGCTGCTCATGCTTTGCAATATTGGCGATAACGCTGGTCACTTGCGCAAAATTACTGACATCACAGGCCACAAACTCGCCTTGGCTACCCTCAATTAAATCAAGATTGTAAACTCGGTAGTCTTGGCTGATAAATTTTTCGATAATCGCAAGGCCAATGCCTTTTGAGCCGCCCGTTACAATGGCAATTTTTTTCATGGAAGCGTCTTAAGTAATAAATATAGCTAGATGATGCCATGAACTTGTTACTAAGTCGCGGCTTGAATTTTTAATCGCCAAAATATCCGTTAACGTGGTATCTGTGTATGGCTTCATTTACAATACGCCATATTACGCCGTTAATCCTAAAGACTATTTTGAAATATCAGCTACGCCCTTATCAAATACAAGCCGTGAAAGCGACTGTGCAACATTTCAAAAAGACTAATGAATCAGCCGTTATTGTCTTGCCAACGGGTAGTGGCAAAAGCCTGGTCATTAGCGAACTTGCACGACTGGCGCAGCATAAAATATTGGTGCTGGCGCACGTTAAGGAATTGGTCGAGCAAAATCATCAAAAGTATTTAAGTTACGATTTAGACGCGGGCATTTTCTCTGCGGGTTTAGGCCGTAAGCAAACCGAGCATCAAGTGACCTTTGGCAGCGTGCAATCAATCGCGCCAAATCTAGCGCATTTCAATGAACATTACTCCTTGGTGATCATTGACGAATGTCATCGCGTTGGCCTCATTGACGAGAATAAAGAACAACAAAATCAGTATCAAGAAATCATCAAACATTTAGGTAAGCACAACTCTCAGCTCAAGGTATTAGGCTTAACTGCTACACCTTATCGCATGGGACTTGGCTGGATTTACAAGCAGCATTATCATGGCTTTTGCCGACAAGACGATGGCGCTGTATTTGATCATTGCATCTTTGAAATGCCATTGGCGTTAATG
>JABSRV010000386.1 GCA_013214905.1 Psychrobium sp.
AATCCAACGTGGTTTTCATATTTACAGACATTAGATCAATCCACTTAAATTAATGACATCGCCACACTGGCGCTCAATGCTTGTTGCTACAAGGGCGAAAAATTCAACGCCACTACGATTATCAATCCATTGACCATTTGTTAATGCAAAATGGTGGCCGTCAAATTTAGTTGCTACCCAAATTTGATGCAGAGGCTCTTGGCGGTTAATAATAATTTGACTGCCATCGCTAAAGGCTAATTTTAATACACCAGCCATGGTTTCATAGTCGAAATCGACCATCGCTTCATCAAGCGCTTCTTCGATAACCATTAGGTGATCATCAACTAATTGCTGAAACTCACTATCGTTCATATCAACCTCAAAAATATTGCTTTTATCATAGACAGTGCGATTATAGGGCTAATTGAAACAATAAGCACCGGATAAACGATGTCTAAATTAACTATATTATTCATTTCGCTCATTTTACTGGCCGGATGTGGTCAGAAGGGGCCTCTTTATCATGCTGGCACTGAACCTGAAAAGGAAAGTAACCAGCCGAAAAAAGACAGTAATCAACCGATACCTGAGCCTAAAGAAGATAAAAGATAATGGATTTTTTTAATTTTAAGCAACAACAATTGTTTGCGGAAGAACTGCCAGTAAAAGCATTAGCCGAAACTTATGGCACGCCGCTTTATGTTTATTCTCGCGCCACCATTGAACGTCATTGGCACGCTTTTGATAAGGCAGCGGGCGATCAACCTCATCTCATTTGTTATGCAGTGAAGGCTAACTCCAATTTGGCCATTTTAAATACCTTGGTTAAATTAGGTTCCGGTTTTGACATTGTTTCCATGGGCGAGCTAGCCCGAGTATTAGAAGCAGGAGGCGACCCACAGAAAGTGGTATTTTCGGGTGTAGGTAAATCTGTCGCGGAAATACGCTATGCACTAAAAGTTGGGATTTTCTGTTTTAATGTTGAATCACTGCCAGAGTTGAGCCGTATCAGCGAAGTCGCCGCCTCGATGAATATGGTGGCACCAATCTCCATTCGAGTTAACCCCGATGTTGATGCAGGCACTCATCCTTATATTTCTACAGGCCTAAAAGAAAATAAATTCGGCATTAACATGACCGACGCCATCGCTGCCTATCAAATGGCCGCGCAATCGCCTTCGATTGAAATAAAAGGCATGGATTGTCATATTGGCTCGCAGCTAACCGATTTACTGCCCTTTACCGATGCCTTGAAAAAGTTATTGGGATTAATGGATCAGTTAAAAATACTTGGCATTAGCATAAGCCATCTTGACGTTGGTGGTGGTTTAGGCGTGACTTATCAAGACGAAACACCACCACAACCTGCTGAATATGCCAAAGCGCTGGCAGAGTGTTTAGTTGACTATCCACAGTTGATGATTATTTTCGAACCAGGGCGTGCCATTATGGCCAACGCTGGCATATTAGTGTCTCAGGTTGAGTACCTTAAGGAAACGCCAGACAAAAATTTTGCCATTATTGACGCAGCAATGAATGACTTAATCAGGCCAGCATTATATAGTGCATGGCAAGAGATCGTTGAAGTAGAACGTACAACACAAGCCACTAAAAACTACGATGTAGTGGGTCCCATTTGTGAAAGTGGGGACTTTTTAGGTAAATCACGTGATTTAGCCCTAAAGGCTGGTGATTTCATTGCGGTTCGTTCGGCGGGTGCTTATGGTTTTACCATGGCATCAAATTATAATTCTCGGGTAAAGGCTGCTGAAGTGATGGTCGACAAAGACAGAGCCATCATCATTCAAAAACGCGAAACTTTAGCAGATTTATGGCGAGGCGAAACAAAGAACCTTGATCATTAACAACTCAGTTATCGTTGAGAGAATATACGATGACTGTTAATGCATTATGGTCACACTATAAGAAACTAAATGTTATTAAATTTTTCTAAAATGCACGGATTGGGCAACGATTTTGTGATGATTGATGCCGTTTCACAAAATGTTTTTTTGTCGACCGACCAAATCATAAAATTGGCTGACAGACATACAGGTATAGGCTTCGACCAATTGTTAATGATAGAAGCGCCATACGATCCCGACTTAGACTTTCATTATCGCATTTATAATAGCGATGGTACTGAAGTTGAGAACTGTGGCAATGGCGCACGCTGTTTTGCCCGTTTTGTTCGCCTTAAAGGCCTAAGCAACCGTTATCGTTTGGGGGTGAGTTGCAAAGGCGGAAATATGCAGCTCAAACATGAGCGCAACGGCATGATCACAGTCTCAATCGGTGTGCCTCAATTTGAACCCGCCAAGGTACCATTTGAAGCCAATAAAATTGAGAACAATTATATCTTGCGTACTGAACAAGAAACCGTGTTGTGTGGCGTCGTATCTATGGGTAATCCTCATTGCGTACTCACCGTTGAGGACGTTGAACAAGCACCTGTCGCCACC
>JABSRV010000387.1 GCA_013214905.1 Psychrobium sp.
GTTCTATTCATTATTGGAATTGGTATATACATATATTTAATTATTCTCGAGACGCGGTATGTGCATCGAGTAACAACGCTATTGGAATGTGATATGAGCTGGATAGAAAAAATTGAAAAAATGTTGCCAACAGGCATTACAAGTCAACGGCGAGCTAACATCCCTGATGGTGTTTGGAGCAAGTTTGCTAAATGTGACCAAATCATTTATCGGGTTGAATTAGAGCGCAGCTTAGAAGTGTGTCCTAAATGTGATCATCACATGCGTATTACAGCGCGTAAACGTCTAGCAAGTTTCTTAGATGTTGATTCTACGACTGAACTAGCGAAAGATCTTCAGCCTAAAGATCTATTGAAATTTAAAGACAGCAAAAAATACAAAGATCGTATTAGTGCTGCTCAGAAAAATACCAATGAAACAGACGCTATGGTTTCTATGGAAGGGCGTTTACAAGGCATGCCAGTGGCGGCTTGTGCCTTCGAATTTGGTTTTATGGGCGGTTCAATGGCGTCAGTAGTCGGCGCTCGATTCGTCGCGGCTGCTGAAGTTTCCTTGGAAAAAAATATCCCACTGATTTGTTTTTCAGCCAGTGGCGGTGCGCGTATGCAAGAAGCATTGATGTCATTAATGCAAATGGCTAAAACCAGTGCTATTTTGAATCGCTTAAGCGCACGCGGCATTCCGTATATCTCAGTATTAACCGATCCTACGATGGGCGGTGTATCTGCAAGTCTTGCAATGCTGGGTGATATCAACATTGCAGAGCCAAAAGCATTAATTGGTTTTGCTGGACCTCGCGTTATTGAGCAAACAGTTCGTGAAACCTTGCCAGAAGGATTTCAACGCAGTGAATTTTTGCTTGAGAAGGGCGCAATTGATATGATTGTGGACCGAAGAGAAATGCGTAACACAATCGCACGTTTATTAGCCAAGATGACCAATCAACCAGCAATTACCAAAGAAATTAACTAATTGCTAGTTTAAAGGACAGGTCGGCTAATTAATTGCTGGACTAATCATGACCAATAAATTTTGTACCAATAACCAGTCACTTGCTGACTGGTTATTTTATTTAGAATCCATTCATCCTCAAGAGATAGAGTTAGGTCTTAGCCGTGTCAAAGCCGTGGCAAATCAACTTGGCTTGCTGCAAGGGTTAGGTCACGTTATCTTAGTGGCAGGCACTAACGGCAAAGGTTCAACTTGTGCCTATCTTGAACAGCTAATCATCGCGACAGGGGCCACTACAGGCGTCTTCAGCTCTCCTCATATTATTCATTATAATGAACGACTGCGTATCAATGGCCAAGAATTAGCCGACGATAAGCACGTTGAGGCCTTACGATTTGTCGAACTAGGTAGAGGTGATACCCAGCTCACTTATTTTGAATTCAATACCCTAGCGGCATTGTATTTAATGAAGCAAGCGAACGTCGATTATTTCGTCTTGGAAGTGGGATTAGGCGGGCGCTTAGACTCCACCAACATTGTCGATGCCGACCTTGCCATTATCACGACCATAGACTTAGACCATCAATCTTGGCTTGGTGATACACGAGAAGCAGTCTCCTATGAGAAAGCGGGCATATTTAGAGCCAAGCAACGAGTGATTTGTGGTGAGCCTAACCCGCCACAACCATTATTAGATCATGCGAAAACACTTAATTGCGACATTAGTTTTAAAGGCCAGCAATTTGGCTTCGAAGCTCAAGAAGAGCATTGGCATTGGCACAGTGAAACATTACATTTAGGCCAATTACCACTAACCCGATTACCAATGACTAATGCCGCGACAGCATTAGCGGCGTTTGAAAAATTAGGCTTGAGTTTGAACATTGAGTTGTTGCGAGATGTTATCGAAAATACGTCATTGTGCGGCCGCCTACAGACGATTTCACTCGCACCGCAAGTTGTGTTAGATGTTGCGCACAACCCACAAGCCGGCGGCTATTTGGCTAACTGGTTAGCTCGGCAACACGCCAATAAAGTGTTGTGTGTGGTGGGCATGTTAGCGGATAAAGACAGTCAATCGACATTAAGCATCGTTGAGCCACTCGTTGATAAGTGGTATTTAGCATCGCTTGACGGCCCTCGAGCAGCGAGTAGTAGTATGCTGGCAAATAGTTTGCAAACAAGCAGTCAACAGAGTCAATTTGGCGATGTATTATCGGCGTTGGCGCAAGCCAAAAAAGACGCAAATGAAGATGATTTAATTTTAGTCTTCGGCTCGTTTTTTACGGTCGCGGCGGCACTAGAAAACACTTTAAAATAAAGAAGTTAGCGAAGTCTAAGGCGCAGATTCTGCGTCACTTCGCTAACTAGCTTTTGACCGACTATTACATTATAGTTTCGGGTGAGCAGCTTTGTATAAATAGTTTAGTATAAGAATTTCCCAAGGAAAACCCTGTGACCGATCAAATAAAAAACCGCGTTGTCGGT
>JABSRV010000388.1 GCA_013214905.1 Psychrobium sp.
ATGCCGTCGACTACCACGCGTCCAGGGATCGAGATATAACCGTTGTTATCAACGTTTGAGTCTCGCCAATGAGCGAACGATTGACCGCGCCCTAAGCGCAATTTTTTACCGTGATATTGTGCGCGTTTTATTAATAGTCTGAAGTCAAAATTAATCACATTCCAGCCAACAATAATGTCAGGGTCAAATTTAGCGATCAGCACTTCGAACTGCTCTAACAGCTGCGCTTCGCCATCTACCCATTGCAAATAGTCTGGCGCTGATTCTGGCGAACCAATCATGATGACTTGTTGAAAATCACTGCCATCTTTGGCCTTGCCTGCAAAACCAATGGAATAAAGTTCACCATGTTGCGAGCACTCAATATCAAGGGATAAGGTGGATAATTTTGGCACGTAGTCTGAGGGGCGAATTTTTACTTGGTCATAAATACAATAATCTGGTTGCGGGCGAGGTGTGCCACTAAATTCAATGCCGCCGCAAATAAAACGCTCCATTAAATAGCGTTGGTCTAGCCTAAAATCGCTTTCAAAGCTGATGATATTGACTTGTTTAAGTAAGTAATTGGCGCTGCGACTTTGTTTGATATTACGAAAATAAAGCGCGAAAATCGGCTCTTGATCAAAGGTGGTCATTGGCAATTTCTTTGCCTGATATTGCACTTGTCCAGCGAGCAATACTTCTTGTGCGTGCTCTAAATCACTCTCTTTAATAAAGAACAGTGGTTGTTGCTTGTCAATATTGAGTTTTACGGGGCCATTGTCAGTGCTCAGCCACAACTGTATTTGTGGTGATGTCGAAATATCTAGAGCTTGTTGGGTTAACAAAAAACCATGTTGAGATTGAATTGAGTGCATGCTAACAATGTTTGACGAGTAAGAAAGATAGTATATACCCGTTATCCATGAAGCCGCAGTTTTATTGAGAAACACGTTCCGCATTTATCTAAAGGCCGCCACTAGCGTCGTTCAAAATGTTTCCAGAATATTTTGTGTCGGCGGATTCGAATCACAATGACTTAGCTTTTACTGG
The DNA here is from genome assembly GCA_013214905.1 of Psychrobium sp. Lineage (GTDB taxonomy): Bacteria > Pseudomonadota > Gammaproteobacteria > Enterobacterales > Psychrobiaceae > Psychrobium. Next base: position 1,033 of record JABSRV010000388.1, read on the forward strand.
CTAAGGGCTCAATCAGCTCAGGCGATTCGAATATTGACGGCTGCACTGCAATTCCAATGATTTTGGGTATACCTGTTATGGTTCTAATACCGACAACTTAGTTTTAATGTAATCGCTATGATTAAGATAAAGTAATTCGCTTATTTTTCTAATCAAATGCTCTTCATGCACGTCCACTTTCCCGTCGGCATAAGCGACTTGCCACAAGGTGCGTATAAAGCTGATGCGCTGGGGGCGATCAAAAGCATCCAATAAAATGCTGGTAAATTGCTGCATCGAAATAGCGTCGTCGCGACCTTTTTTTGCCTTTAGTAATAACTCATCGGCCTGATATTGGGTTAATGAAAAGCTCTTTTTAAGCATCTTAGCAATGCTGTTTTCTTCATTAATATCTATATTATCGTCAGCATTGGCGACCTCAAACAATAAGATGGCCATGGCGAGTTCAAGATCTATGGATTGCTCGGGCTGGCTTTGTTGCAGCTGACTAAAGAGTTGTTTTAAGGTATCGAACATAGAATCATTGCTTACTTGAAGAGAAAAAACATAACAATAATCTATAGTAATAACCCAGCGACTTATATGTGCTTTTGCAAATAATTCATTTTATCGTTAGCATGTCGACAGGGCTTTTCGCTAATGGATTACGTATTGATATGGAAATAACTACAGAGTTACCAAGTAAGGACAGGTCATCGTCACTTGAAAGTCATGATAATCCGCTGATTTGGCCGCTATTGTCTATTTTGAAAAGTGAAAATAAAAGCTGGAAAATTCACTATTTACTGTCTGAACTCAAGGGCCAAAATTTAGTTGATGAACTTGATAGTGACAGCGAAAAAGATTTATTCAAACGCAATTTTTTAATCATGAATGCGCTATATCAGTTACAAAATATGTTGTTTCCTAAGCAATGGCTGCAAGTGAAATCGATGGATATTCGATTAATGGATTGGATCCCCAAAGGCACATTGAGCGAATTTAATAACGATGCCCCACTGCGAGAGTATTACCTTGATTGGACCAATTATGATGCCAGTGGTGATGTGATCAAAGAAATGTTGCAATCGTTTTGGCGAAAATATACCGATTATATTGGTAATGAGCCTGACTTATGCGATCGCGAGCAGGCTTTGGCATTGTTTGAATTGTCTATTGACGCGAGCAAGCTTGATATTCGAAAACGTTGGTCGAAACTAGCGTTGCGCTGGCACCCAGATAGACCGGACGGCGACAGCGCCAAATTTAGAGAAATGTGCAGCGCTTGGCAAACGCTGCGTTAATCACCGCTGATTAATCTAAAATTAACGGATTATGCCAGCGTTTTCCCGCCGCAGAGTTAAGCAATATTAAGCCTGGCAGCAACATCAACATCAATACGGCAATC
>JABSRV010000389.1 GCA_013214905.1 Psychrobium sp.
TGGCATTCTCCGATTTGTTATATCTCGCAATTGATCAGATCACAAAATGCCGTGAATGTTCCCCTTCTTTTTAATTACTTTCGATTATCTTTATTTCATTATTCGTGGGGATTCGTCAGGCACGGAACAGAACCACACATAGTCGTGACAACAACTTTCCGCGGCACAAATATATATGGAGCAGTAGTAAAACAAGAAGTGGCCGCCAAAGCTGACATAACGTCTGGCGAGATATTAGAAATAATAGAATAATTTAGTGCGAGTTATCATTTTAACGATGTGAAACACTTTTTAATATGCTGTACCAGATGTTCCCGTGTAATTTCACATAATCCCGCCCTATTCGCTCCTTTCACCGATCATATTCTCTCCCTGTATCAACTGGCGCAGTTTTTTGCGGTTCTTTGTAAAAAATGTGACCGTAAAAGCCGTAGGCTAGCCAACGCATCATCAGTGGCTTGTACCAGTTCGATAAAGAACGTGATACATTTCTGTAATTCATCTCGCTTAACGATATGAGGTTTTGTTTTGTCAACCACTGAACGGTGAACTGAATCGCCGCGCTTACTAATCCATTTGTTAAGTATTTCTCTGACCGGCTTAGGTTGATAGTTATTCCACACCCAATCTTCAGTCACATCAAAGCCAAAGAATTCCTCAAATATTTGTTTTGTCTTTGCTGAGTTAGGGTTGTGAAACGCCTTTAATCTCAGCTCTAGTTGTCGCTCCATAAAGTCACCAATTTGGCACCCTTTTAAGGCTCCAAATTTTAGGCCAAATAATTCAGTGACGATATCTTCGACATAGATTTCCCAAGCGGTTAATGTCATTATCAAGGTAGACCTTTTCAAAGCGTCAGATCCTGTATGTTCTTCCGAGTTATTTAATATGTCATAGCATTCGAGTAATTCTTTTGCATCTGATATCGTAAAGTTAAAAGACTTTAGAGATTTAGACATGTACTACGCTGCCTCCTTGGCATGTAACATTTGTATATCAAGCATGCCCGTTTATCAGGTCATACCATCAAAAAGTTTTATTTAATAATACATTTAAAAACAACATATTAAATTGATCTTCTTGTGTAATGTAAACCAGCAAAAAGAGCATGCCTACTTTGTCGACCTGTCTACTTGTAACTTGTAACTTGCTGACTATACGGTGTTATTTTAAGCAGACAATAGATAAGTGAGCATAGCTCTAAGCTCTCGATTGACCTTAACCGCATAAGAAAATCCATCTCAAAAATTCATAACTCAGTAAATCCAACATTGGCGGTTTAAGGCACCTTTGCGCGATAGCGAGTTACACATTTACTACTATAAGTTGCGAACAACGGTGCTTATTCCCATAGACGTTAGTATTTTAAAATAGTGAAACTCTCTTTAACATGCTGTTGCAGATGATTCCGTCTAATTCCGGACTTTTCGCTCCTTTGGGCTATTCTAGCCTCTCCCCGTATCAGAATTTACCGGTGCAACTGTCTTCTTTATTGGCAGCACCGCAATGAATTGATTTAAGCATTTCATAAACCAAGATATGTCATACAAGCGTGAGCGCCATTTTCAATTAACACGATGGCCGCCATCGAATTGGCATCACATGAAGTGTTTGCGGTGAGATCAATATCTTGGTGGACTTCCTTATTTTTCAAATAATCTGTCACTATAGTGATGACCACCAAATAAAACGTGCCGGCGTGTTATCATCTCTTCTAATAACCAATTCTTAGCACGGGATTGATCAACATGCAGCACCAGCTGATAATCATTACTCATGATCGCATAAGCGGCAATATCAATTGAAAAGACTTGAGCCAGTAATTTGATCCGGTTGATTAACCATTGTCGGCGATGATCGTAATTTTTATGGCTGTAGCTGTCTTCACCACATAAAAAACTCCCACGAACGCAACGGTTTAGCACATGATAAAAAGTCGTTGGACTCAAGTCAATCTGACAATGTCAGGCACGTGTCAGGACAATAATCTGTTTATTTTTCAAACAGGACATGCTCTAAGCCTAATTAACAGATAATCCACAGATCAAAGTCTTTATTGTGCCTGATGAGATGGACGCTCGTTAAATCGGCGTCAGTGCGCCAAACTAGATTTGAGTCTTAGTTAATTAGCGGAGCGTCCATCATGAAGTGTAAATTAATTGCTATCGATTTGGCAAAGAGTGTTTTTCAGGTCTGCGGAGTGAACAAACATTTAACACCATTATTTAATGACAAATTGTCACGTAGAACCTTTCTTAAATTTATGGCGAAGCAGCCCGCCACTCGCGTTTTTATGGAGGCATGTTATTCCACTAATTACTGGGCACGAGAGCTTGTTAAATTAGGCCATGACGTGAATCTTATTCCCGCGCAACACGTTAAGCCTTTCGTTCGGGG
>JABSRV010000039.1 GCA_013214905.1 Psychrobium sp.
TTTTATGATTGAGTTTGAAGAGCAGTTAGCTCCTCATATCTAAACGGGCAGTTACACAGCTGGTTTTACACCCTCAACTCTGTTCACACGTTGTACTCAATCGTTAATCAGTCATTTTTCTCGTGTGAGCTTGTGGTCATTGTCTTGGATTACTTCGCATGTTTATTGATAATCGCTCACTGAAAAACCACCACTCCGTCGATCCAAGTGCTTTCAACGACTGTTGTATGGTTAAAAGGGTCACCTGAAAGAACGATAAAGTCTGCAGGTGCGCCAACCTCAAGGCCTCGTTTATGAAGGCCGGTGATTCCACTTGTGCCTGCGATTGTATAAGCATAAATGGCCTCTTGTTGTGTGACGGCTTCTTTTTCCAGATAAATGCGTTTGTCTGGCAAAGTACGTTCAACAGCGCAGCGAATATTATGCAAAGGATCAAGTGGACCACAAGGATTGTCGGAGCTCATTATCAGATTTATGCCAGCATCAAGCATAGAGCGAGCCGCTAATCCTCGGTACTTTTCACCAAGATGCATTTTCATAAACATGTCACCAAAATGCGGTAAAAAACCAGGTTGCATAGATACCTGTATATTATGTTTGGCTATTTTTTCTATATTGTGATCATCAATTAACGTTGCATGTTCTAAGCAAACTTTAGTGGTGAGGCCTGCTTCCACTATGCAATCGCAAGCCATATCTACAGCATGATTTCCTAACGCATGAATTTTCAAGCGCTCATGAGACTCCCCTAAAGACTGTAAACGATCGGTTAGCTCTGGAGGGGTGAACAATGCTCCTTGACGATAAAATTTTCCTTTTGAATATGCCATGTCACCGGTGAGCAGGCGGCGAATAGGCGCAAGGCTAAAATTACTTAATGCCTCAACGAATATTTTTAGCCCCATATTGAAAGCGGTACCGGCATCAATACACATGGCGCAGCGATGGGCGCCATCGGTAAATATTTTGGCACTGCTGGGGCCCGTGCCATAATGTTCAAGGTGCTCACCGGTGCCCGCAGAACTGATAGGGCCATTGCTTCCAACCTCAGACCAGCTAATACGTAAAGGGCCTTGCTCATTCACTTGTGACATGACTTGACTCATGGCGAATGTCATTGATGGATCATGGGCGTCGGTAATGCCATAGGCTAAATGCCTTTGTGTTTCAGCCAGCATAACGTGTTTAAGCCCTTCGTTTCCTAAGCCCTCTATGATCGATGTTAGAGCAACAAGCAAACAGGCAGAAAAGCTTTCTTCCCATACTACTCCGTTGGGAATGCCATGTGAGGTCTCTATAAAACGTCCATTTAAGAATTGAGTGAGGTTACACGTTCTTAACGCTGTTTCGGATAATATGCCGCGATGTAACGACTCACATACAATCAGAACATTTCGGCCACCAGATGCTAATTCTAACTCTTGAGCAGTGGGTGGTGTGGGGTTTGTCCAGCTATCCCAATCCACGAAAAAGAATACAAGCCATTCGGTTGATGAGTCAGCCGCTACGACTTGCTCTAGTGTATTTAATGCATCGCCTTTACAGCGCCAAGCTGAGCCATTTTTGGATATATTGATAAGCGCTGCGGCCGAGATATGCGTGTGGCAATCAACAAAGCTGGGTAAAACGGATTTATCTTTGCCATCAATAATATGTTTTGCGTTAGGCGGTGGCATGTTCTCTGTACCCACAGCGCTAATACGACCATCTTTAACCGTCAACCAGCCACTTTGAGGACTTGGAACATTGCCCGCCCAAACTGTGGTATTTGATATAAGAACATCATCAATAACAGGGTATTCAGGATGACTTTGATTATTTCTGGAAATCGTGGTTGTCACGGTATTCACCTTTCCTATGGTTATAGTTTCTTGAATATTATGGTTCAATTATTTTCAGTCGAACTAGCGCAATACCTACATAATAATGCTTGGATGGTAATTCACCCGTTCTGATAAGTCCATAATCGCGCAGGGCTCTATCTTGTAATTACTTAATATATTCATAGATGTAATGGGTTGGCGATCGTATTGTACGATTGGAATAAAGCGTTATGTTGAGGGCTTGGTAATTAAGTAAAGGCTAATAGGCTCCGTGCTTGCGAGCCAATATCTAATTAGCGAAAGATTCTAAGCCTATTTTACATATCTAAGAATGCGAGAAAAAGCACCGAGAAAAAGGACACGCATAAAAATATAGTTAATAACTGAGTTAAATTTTCGTCCCTCTCTTTATTAAATAAAAGACAACACAAACTAACCCCCTGCATCACTGTGGGCCTTTGTTTTTTTGCGGCTAATTACCTTAGTTACTGATTGATATGGGCGTTAATATGTACCACTACCTATACAAAACCTAATCCAAAAACCATCATTGACACAACTATTCCGATGGCACTATGTGCCCCATTATAATATCTCTTGTCTACAAAATAGCTGATACAAGCAAGTAGCCACACTCGGATCTTGATCCAATTTGAATTGGGCCGACTTTATTGTTCCTAGACGCCAGCCCGCAAATTGTACCAAAAATCACCAGTTCTTACCGTTTGTCATTTTTGTCATCCAATCAATCAGATTGTTGGCTATAGTAAACTCAACTTAAAAGGAGTTTCCAATGAACCAATTACTTAACTTTATCGAAATACATTCAGCGATGCCAAATGAAACGGACACGTTTTTGATCCCTGTCGCGGTGCTGATTGTGGTGGTCTATCAGGGACTGTCAATGTACCTGAAAAATAAAAATCTCTAAGCCTAAAAACGTAAGATTTTCGACCAAAACTTTTAAACCTAAGCCTTTAAACCTAAGTCTTTACTGTTACGTAATGATAAAGCAAGTTGTGTCATGCCCTCATCAATACTCACTATTGGCTGATAACCAAGATCGCGCTTTGCGGCGCTAATATCAAAATAATGGCTGGTTGAAAGCTGGCGCGCAACAAACCTTGTCATCATTGGCTCTTGCGTTTTACCCAATAATAAATACATTTTCTCTAATACACATCCTACCGCAAACGCTAGCCCAGCGGGCACGCGTTTACTTACCGCGGGCAAATTAGCACAAGCCAAAATCTTATTTAACATGACCTTCATGGTAATTGGCTGATCGTTGCTAACAAAATAAGCCTTACCGGCACAGGAGCTGTTTGTATCCGCTAACGTTACCGCTGCCAAAATATGTACGTAAGCCGCATTATCAATGTAAATAGTATCAACTAGTTTGTCTTTGTCGCCCACTAGCTTCAACCGCCCCGCTTGCGCGCGAGCAATGACCCGTGGCACTAAATGTGGATCATTAGGCCCCCAAATTAGGTGCGGTCTTATGGCTATCGTTTTTAAATCGTCGCTGTTAGCATTTAGCATCATTTCTTCTGCCAGCGCTTTTGACTGCGCATAATAATTTAAAAATGAGCTGGCATAAGGCTGTGATTCATCGATATTTTCTTCGTCAACGCCGGCAAAAGTGACACTAGGCGTGCTGGTATAAACCAAACGTGTAATGCCCAGCTCTTTGGCTGCATCAATTACATTGCGCGCACCATCAACATTCGGCTGATAATACGATTGCTTAGAGCCCCAAACGCCCGCTTTGGACGCCACATGAAAAATAAGGTCACTGCCTTGCATCGCGCTGCTTAACGCCGCCAAGTCACTTATATCCCCTTGTATCATCACGACGCCTAGTTCAACGAGCTCAGGATATTGGCTGCGGGCGAATCCGGTGACGTTAATATCACCCGCTCGTAGAATGCGGCAAATACGCTGGCCTAAGAAACCACCCGCGCCAGTGACAAACACATTGTTTGTCGATTCTTTTAACGCCAATAACGCTTGTTGCTCTGCGGGGTGCAGACTATCAAATTCAATCATCATTTAACCAGAATAAGGGGCTTAGGTTTGGATTTGGGCTTGTGCCCATAACGCGAGCTTTTCTCTGAAAATCTTCGCGTTATGACGAATATCTACCGGAAAGTCGCTATGTATTAAAAACTCGTTAATGCCTTGTGTCTGCGGATGCTTAGCAGCGATTTCACGCAGCTCTTCAAACAACTGCGACGTATCAATGGTGCTGCTGCTTTCTAACTGCACGCATAACAATGGTGTTTCAACGCCTTTATATTTAATGCCCACCAGCGCTGTACGATTTACTTGTGCGTGGGTATTAAAAATGCGTTCACTGCAAATAGAATAATATTGCTGCTGGGGTGTATCAACGCGGTGCGCTTTGCGCCCACACATCCATAAACGCCCTTGTTGATCAAGGTAACCCAAGTCTCCCATGCGGTGGCGGTATAGCGCCTCCTCATCGCTACTATCATCAAGTATTTTAGCCGCTGTTGTTGCCTCTTCGCGCCTATAATATTGCTGCGCGACCACTTGACCTTTCACCACAATTTCACCGATAGCATTGCTCGGCAGCGCTAAGTCATCATGCCAAATGCCAATAACATTTTCGGTAATGGCAATAATCGCCACTTCGACATCGTTAATGGGCTTGCCGACACAAATACCGCCGCCATTATCGGTAACCCCACTGGTTTTAAGTAATTCGTCACTGCCCACTTTGGTTAGAGGCAATGACTCGGTCGCGCCATACGAATTCCAGATCTGCACGTTAGGCTGCAACATAGTGACGAAACGAGCGATTGACGACAAGGTTGCAGGTGCGCCCGCTGAAATGACCCGTCGCAGACTGTTCAGTTTAAGTTCTTGAGCTGCGCCCGCCTTGCCCAAAACGTCCATTAACGCTGGATTGACGAATAAATTACTGCATTGGTATTTTTCAATCGCGTCAAAAATGTATTGTGGGTTAGCTTTAATGGGCTTGCTCGCGTCCATCTCTGGCACAATCGAGGCCATGCCCAGCGCAGGACCAAACAATGAGAATAATGGAAAGGTACTTAAGTCACGCTCACCGGGCGTAATGCCATAATCGTCACGCAATGCTTGAATTTGTCCTTCAAACATTCGATGACTGTACACCACGCCTTTTGGCACGCCAGTGCTGCCACTGGTAAAAAGAATGGCGCATAATTCATCACTGCTAAATTTCTCTATCGCGTATGATTTTGGGACTTGCGTTTGTTGAGCGTTTTTATAATCTTGTATTAAGCGTGTTAACGTCATTTGCCCTGTCATGCGAGCAAACGTTTCGTTAATGCCAACGCTAATGCTAAAACGCAGTGTTTGTTTGGCCCAGCCAAATAGTTTTCGAGCAATATGCGCTTTACCGATACCAATAAATACGTCTGGGCCAGATTCACTAAAGCACTGTTTTAGGTTTTTAATGCCCATGCCAGGATCAACCAGAATCGGCACAATTCCTGCTTTAAATAAGGCAAAGGTTAATATGAAAAAATCGATGCTTGGCGTCACCATCAACACCGCTTTCATGCCACGTTTAATGCCGTAGGCATTTAGCGCGTAGGCCAATTCATCACTGCGTTGATCTAACGTGCCTTGATTAATTTCATCGTAGGTTAATTGACCTCGGTAAAAACGCTGCACAGCCACCGCTAATAAATCGGGTGTTTGCTTGGCAGCATAATTGAGGTGGTGGCAGAAATTTAGACTAGGGACGGCCGCGCCGTGTGGTTTAACTTGTGCGGTTGAATCGCTAGTTGGCACGGCGGGTTTTAACATGTTTGATTAACTCTTTGTTTGCATGAATTCACTAATTAGCGCGATGACTTCATCACTGGCATCTTCTAAAATGTAATGTCCACAGTCGCTAAATTCATTGATTTGTGCATGTGGCATGCGCTCTTTCCATTGTGCTAAAAAGTGCTTATCAAACACAAAATCTTTTAGACCCCAACAAACCAAGGTCGGCACATTAGCGAATTTGTTTAAGCTCTCGCTAATCTCTGAGACTAACGCGTAGTTTCTATCACCTTCTTTAAGGGGAATATCTTGCACAAAGCGCAAGGTAGAAATACGGTTCTTCCAAGAGTTGAACGGCGATACGTAAGCACGGCGCACTTCTTTACTCATTGGCTTGCGACAAACGCCAACAATAGAGGCGATAGACGAGAATGCATTAAATCCACGCACTAACAAGGTGCCGATAAAGGTATTGCGGCAAATCCATAACGGTAATGGAAATACTTTTGATAATGGCATATGAAACGCTGCGGTATTTAAAATAACCAAACGTTTGATACGCTCAGGGTGGCGCGCCGCATACCCCATGCCGATCATACCGCCCCAATCATGCACCACAAGGGTGATGTTTTCGGTGATATCAAGGTGATCTAACAAGGCCTCTAAATCGTCAATGCGCTGGCTCAACGTATAGTCGTAGTCTTTGTCGTCGGGTTTGTCAGACAAACCTGCGCCGATATGATCAGGCACAATACATTGATAATTTTGGCTTAATGCTGACACTAAATTACGGTAATAAAACGACCAGCTTGGATTGCCATGCACCATCACAACGGGTTCGCCCATGCCTTCATTAAGGTAGTGATATTGCTGACCATTGCGATCGAGGTAATTACGTTTAAACGGAAATAATTCTTCTAACATGTCATTACCACTTAAGACCAAGCATCATACAATTTAAACCACTGCCAATGCCTAAGAAACTCACATTATCACCCTTTTTCAAGAAACCCGCGTCGTGAGCCATCGCAGCAGTGGCTGGCAGTGATGCCGTGCCCATGTTGCCCAAGTATTTAAAGGTTGGATATTCTTTCGCAGGATCAATGCCTAGCGCCGTTAATACTTGTTTCTGGTTAGCCGCGCCAACTTGATGACAAATGACTTTATCAACGTCATTGCTTGACCACTGACGTTGCTCTAAGAAATGCTGCCAAGTATCTTGTGCTAAGGCAACACCTTGCTTTAGCAACTTAACCGCGTCAGTACGCATATATTCACGATAAAGCTGAGTATCGACTTCTTTAAGCCCCCACTGACATAAATCATAAGCTTGCGGCGCAGATAAATGACTAGCACCAAGCAACTGATGATTACGGTCGCCACGAAGGTTTAAGCTGCCATCGGTAATAAGGATTGCGACAGCGCCAGAGCCGCCAGTCAATGTTGCCAATGACTGGGCGTAATTTCTAATGCTAAGATCTGCCAACATGTCATCGATGGTGACATCAACGATATGGCGTGCCGACTCACATGATACGACTAAGCCCGCTTTAATTTGCCCTAACTCGATACGATTCGCCACATCTAAAATGCCTGATAAGGCACCTAAACATGCGTTGCTAATATCATAAATGGCGGTGTCTTTAGATACGCCTAATTTAGCAGCGACGCGACAAGCGGTTGCAGGTTCATGTTGATCACGACAAACGCCGGTATAAATAACCGCGCCTAGGTCATTTACATTAATACCTGTTTCGGCAATCGCTTTTCGCGCAGCAATTAGCGCACCGTCAGACAACATTGTATCTTTAGGCCACCAGCGGCGTTCAACAATACCTGTAAGGGCCGCTAATTGGCCATTAGGGATGCGAAGCTTTTTATATAATGGGGATAAACGAGACTCTAGCTCTAAACTGGTCACGACTTCAGGGGCTAGCTCGTAAGTCAGACTATTAATAAAAACACGGTTATATTTCATGGATCTGTATATTTGCTCGAATTATAAACAGGCGTAAAATCGCCAATTTGTTATATTTATTATATGTTGGCGTCATTTGAACAAGAAAGCGCGAGAGATTCAACTAAAATAAAAAGTCGGTCAAAAACCAAACACATAGTATCGTTTGTCGCACACACAAATAAGCCTAATCCACTTCTCGTTTATCAAATAATATATACCCATAATCAATGAAAATGCAGGGTTTATAACGCTCTAAAAATAATCTACTGCGTTGCGTTCAATCCCAATAGCCAGCTATTGCTCGGCAAACTGCTCCTGCGTTGCTCTACTATCGACATCCGTATCGAAATCAATCACACGCCTTGTATTTAGAATTTTATATCATTTACAAATTCCCGCATTTCCAATGATCACGGGTATAGCTAAAATAAATCAACTGATCTGATCACCAAGATTAACAATTTCTGTATAATGTTTGCTCTTTTGATAAATGCTCGGAGTTTAGCCCTATCCTTGTTTTTTCACTGATCCATTCTTATTGAGAACCAAGCATGTTTGACGATATTAGGCCTTTTCGTGATGACGAGGCTCCCCTTGTAATTAAAAATTTAGTGAACAACCCAGCATTGCAATCTTGCATTGCAACTTATGTAATGCCAAAGACTCACCGTTTATTACCAACGCTTAGTCAGTGGTTGGTAAAGCGTTACTTAACCTACCGTGTTAAAAATATTAACAGCGTGGCACAGTTTCAAAGAATTGTGGCTAAATACTTAAGCAGCCTAATCAAAAAAAGCACCGACGGTTTTAGCTTTAATGGCTTAGACAAGCTTGATATGAGCAAGCCAACGCTGTTCATTAGTAATCATCGCGATATAGCGCTTGATCCAGCACTGCTTAATCTGGCGTTGTATCAAAGCGGCCTCAGCACAGTAGAGATTGCCATCGGGGACAATTTATTAAGTGAGCCTTGGGTATCCGACCTAATGCGCCTTAATAAAAGCTTTATTGTTAAACGCAGTGCCGACAGTAAAAGAGCCATGTTGCAAGCGTCTAAAAACTTGTCTGCTTACATTCATCATACACTTAGCGATAACCAGCAAAATGTGTGGATTGCCCAGCGTGAAGGCCGTGCGAAAGACGGCTTAGACAAAACCAATGCCGCCCTTATCTCGATGTTAATGCTTAACAAGGGGAAAGTGCGCAGTATCGAGCAATACTTAACAGAATTAAACATAGTGCCAATTTCAATCAGTTACGAATATGATCCCTGTGATAGCGACAAAGCAATTGAATTAGCAACGATTGAAGCTACCGGTGAATATAAAAAAGACGTTGGCGAAGATTTAAAAAGCATCACTCAGGGATTAATTGGTCAAAAAGGACGGGTACATATTGAGTTTGGTGAATCGATTCAGGGTGATTACAGTGATTCAAAAGCCATTGCGGCAGAGATTGATCGTCAAATCATCAGCAATTATCGTTTATACGACTCTAATATTGTCGCCAAAGAATTCTTGTCGACTAACAAAGCGGATTGCAATGTGTATCAGAAATTATGTGCGCGTATGGGCCATCTTACAAAGCAAGAGCAACACTGGTTATTAACCATGTATGCCAACCCAGCTCGGGCTAAAGAAAAAGAATTGGTGCAAGCTTAACCCAAAACAGAAACGTAACATATTACGACTTGTTGATAGCGTAAGATGTTACGTTGCAAATGTACTACGCTTTTTAACGTCTAGTAAACAGGCCTACAAAACGGGTCACGTTAAGTAACAAACCTGTACACATTACGCCACCGAATATGGCTTGCCCAAAGATCACAGCGAATTTCACCAACATAAATGGGTATTACCTTTTGGTAATAAAGGTAAACTAACGATTATTGAGCGCCTAAAAGCGCATATCCCTAGCGAGAATATTGTATATCAGAGCAATAGTTTTCGTGACGTGGGTTCTGCCGTTTTTGAGGGCATGGGCATAGGCCCAATGTCGGATGAACAAAATGAAGTGTGCAGTGAAATGGAAAAGAAAATGATTAAACTGCCGATAGACATCACGCGAAATGACAAGACGAAGTTGTGGTTTGTTTATCATAAAAACCTTAAAAGCACACAGCGTATTAAGGTATTACTGGAGTTTTTGAAGCAGCACATGGCGAAATAACAATACCGCCATGTGCTAGCGCCAATGGCTGTTTATTTATGCCATTGGATAAGCTGAAGTTGCTCGTGCCCTTCAGCCAAATTCATTTTGATAATTTTATTATCTTGTCCCACGGTAATAATTCGTGGAATGCCTGCACTGGCAAACTGTTTATAGATAGCACGATCATCATCACTCGCTAATGGCACGATGATGTTGTGCTTATCACGCCATTGCATCACAGTCTCTTGATCTTCTTCACGGGCGATAGCAATAATTTCAATGCTGTCATCTTGCAATATTGCCGATTTATTTAACACTTTTAACAAACGATTAGAGTCTGAACACCAGGTTGCAAACAAAATAACCAGCTTTCGTTTGTTGTTATTGCTTAAATTAACATGCTTTCCAGAGACATCATTAATCGCCTGCAGGGGTAAGGTATCACCTGAACTGACAAACTCTTCATATTTAGGTGCTTTGCTAACGCTAGTTTCAGTATTGGCGTCGGCTTGAGCCGTTATCTGACAACTAACAACACCTAATAAAGACAATGCGAGAATGCTACAACGGACTACTTTTTTGAAGATTGTTTTTTTAGACATAATGTTTGACGTTCCATTTAGCGATATATTATTGACTACAGATTACTACATCTTAAAAAATTAAAGCAAACATTGCCTGACATTAAATGTAACAAATTGAAATGTTTTGTAACACAGGCTACTTTTGAGGCGTTGCAGCGACATAGTTTAGCCGTTATGCTTAGTGTTCTTTTAGTAAGCGCTGCTCGCATATACAAGGAAATTATTCTTGAAACTCTCCCTAATTAGCGTTTTATTGCTATTTTCTTTGTCCTCACTTGCACAATCTACCAATAGTGAATTGCTAGAGCTAATGTCCAAGCCGGTGCAAATAACCTCATCGATGAAACTATCCCAACCTAAAAATGCAACACCTGCGGCGATCTTTGTTATTAACCGGCAAGATATCGCTCTTTCTGGTTACGATACGCTGCTCGACTTAATGAGCTTATTACCCGGCATTGAAATGCGCAAGATTGATAATAACCAATGGATCGTATCTTCGCGCTCAGACAGCGGGCGCTTTAATAGCAACGTATTGCTAATGTTAGACGGCCGCAACTTGTCACATTTCGCTACAAATGGACAATCTTGGGAATATTTGAACTATCCGGTGGATGACATTGAACGCATTGAATTGATTAGAGGGCCAAGTGGTAGCCTGTGGGGCAACAGTGCTAATAACGGCATTATCAATATTATTACTCGTCATGCCAGTGATACCCAAGGCAGTAGCGTGGGCATAACAACGGGTAATAATACCAATTATCACGTAAACCTGCGCCACGGTGGTTATATTAATGAGCGAATGAGTTATCGCGCTTATTTTAATAGTAATAGCACTAAACGTTCGCAAACAAAATTCATCAAGCAACGACCTATAGCAGCGTATGACACGAAAGAACAAACAAGTATTGGTCTGCAACTAGACTATACGCTATCTGACGATTTCACTATCAAGTCGCAAATAAGCCATGATTTTTCCGACATGCAGCAATTATCGAGAACGGTTAACCCTGTTGATTATTCATTAAGTGCCACCCCTGATGATGTGACGTACCGCATGAGCAATATCAACCTGCGCCTTGATCATCGTCTTGATACGAACAACAGTTACTATTTTCAAGGATTTGTAACACGCAGTAAACGTCATGACCTTTTACTTGCTGTCGACAGTAATATTATTTCTTTAAGCAGTGCCTTTAACCATCATTTAGAAGACAATTTAATATCTTGGGGCGTTGATTTGTATCAGAGCAAACTCAAATCGTCGCTTGTCACCAATCAAGGCAAAGAGAATAGTTCGACCTACGGTCTATTTGTGCAAGATGAAATATCACTGAGCCCAAAGCTCAAGCTTATCGCAGGTTGGCGTGGTGACTATTTAAAAATTCACGGTATGCTGCACTCTCCTAACTTACGAGCAACCTATCAGCTAAACGATAAGGTGATGTTTTGGGGGGCTTATGCCCAAGGCAGTCGTATTTCACTTAGCTCTGATGAGGAAATATATAGCGAGTTAACCATTCCATCCCCGATAGATAACGTGCAATTAAAATTCACTATCAATAACAAAAATACCATAGACAAAATAGCGTCACTTGAAGCAGGTATGCGCTATACCAGCGATGAGATGGATGTAGACTTCACCAGTTTTTATATTGATTATGATAATCTATTTGTTGGTGATGAGGACTATTCACAGCTATTTACCAATGCTGTGGCTTACGTGCATCTTAATAATACAGCACAAGGTTATGCATCGGGTTTTGAAATCGTCAATACATGGCGAATCAACGAGCAGTTATCACTGCTAACCAGCGCAAGTTATGTCAATTATCATTTAAATTCGCTAGCGAAACGACAACGGGTCGTAGGCAGCAGCACTTATGATAATCTGCAACTTTTCGCCAAGCTAAACTATCAATTGCAACCGACCATTTCATTGCAACTGTTGACAAAGTATTCTAGCGACCACTCATCGTATCAAACACAAGCGTATAGCAAAGTAGATCTAGCGATTATATGGCAAGCACGGCACAATATTGCACTGCATTTAGTGGCGAAAAATCTTAATAATAGCGCGCTGGTTGAAGTCGTCAAAGAAGACGAGCTATTGTCAGGTTCTACCGCACATGGCCGTAAAATATCGCTGCGTCTGCAATGGCAGTTTTAAGGCTGTAACTGTAGTTCAGGAACAATAGTAAAAGTTTTCAGTTGTAGGCTTAGTGGGCAATCAAACTGCAAAAAATAAGAACATAATTGTAAATCAACAACGTGCTCTTGCTGTGCTGGCCCGTGTAATCTGTCGCCTAAAATAGGCAGTCCGGCGCCGGATAAATGAAGTCGAATTTGGTGCTTACGGCCTGTTTTTATAGTCACGTCTAGCAACGATAAATTGTTAACCTCATCATACGCTAGCAACTCACAGCTTGTATGTGCGCTGCGCTCGTCTATATCGCTGTCATAAACTGCCGACTGCGGCGCGCTGCCCTGTACTACCGCTTGATATTTTTTAACCATGTTACGCGCTTCAAACAACGCCGTTAACGCTTTAACCGCGGCCTTACTGTGGGCAACAATAATGATGCCTTGCGTGGCGCGATCAAGACGATGCACAATAAAAGCGGGACGTTGCGGCGTTAAATTCATTTCTGCATATCTTGCAATGGTGGAATGATCGCTCCATTTTGACCCTTGGCTCATCATGCCGCTAGGTTTTAACCAAACACTGTAATCATTGCAGTCTTGCAGCAATGTAGGTTTGGTAAAGTCATCACTAAGCGCCACTTCGTTATAATAAAGGTGCAAGGTTTGCCCCGACTGCAATGCCTTTTTAGCACGCCTTAAACGAGATGTTTTTTTTCCAAAGGTTAACCATACGGCGCCTTTTTGCAAAACGGTTTTAAGCTGCTGTTTAGACAACTGGCAATGTTGCGACAATAATTCAATGGCGCTAATTTCTTGCGTCACCGGCAAGTGTAATTCAAAGCTTTGCAAAATTCGTCTCGATAAATACTAAGGCTGGCATTATATACTGTTTCTTTGTTAACTTTCTGACACATTTATTAGATAAGGCGATGTATAGGGGATAAATAATTCATTAATACGAGCAAGAGAGTCAACGTTACATTTTATGCAAATTACTTATTTTCATGCGAAGAAGTACCAGTATTACATAGACCTACTGACAACCTCGTGTCTGTAGTGAAACTACAGTATTATTGTGCGGAATTTTGTAATACAACTTTGAACTTAGCTTTATTAAAGTCCAATAAAAAGCTATTAAAAGAAACAATTTGGCAAAACTCATCGATATTATTTTCTCGTTTAGACGATGCCAGCCATTGTTGATAAAAGCGATCTAGTTCAGATTCATTCAATGGCTTTAGTTTTCCTGATATACGCCATATAGCATCAACATCGATAACATCTTTTACCCCCTCCACATTCACTGTTCCACCAAAACATGAGACAAATAAATGAAGCTGCTTCACGCTATCTAACGTAACCACTTCTTCTAATTCATAGCGTGTTTCAAGTGAATTTAAGACATCAGTTGTTAACTTTTTTAGGGGAATAAAGGAAAACTGTATCACTGTGATTTGAGCTCCATTTGGTGCGTCGTTATAAAAAAGAGGATAGCTTTGTAATGAGGTTTTAAACTAATGTTTCAACCTCAAACAAAAACTAAATTTGGGATAATCATAAAAATCTGACTTATATTCAATGAATTTTAAATCCTCACACATTCCACTCATGTAATTTAGCACCAAAGCATGGAGTGTGCAACGATGTTAAGCTGTTGAGTTATAAAGGAAGACAATATATAGTCTTACCTTCTAAGCATTTAAAATGTACGATGAATAACGGGGGTCTAAAAAACTTATACTACCGCTAAGTCGATTTGGCGCGATAACAAGGTAGCAACGAGACAAATTAGACAGCTTTTGACCTTTTGCGGCAAACTTTACTCCCCCGTTCACAAACCACTAAAGCACCGCTGTCCGCCTGTTTACCATCGGACACTGCGCGGACACATCACCAGTCAGTAGACTGTCCGACCGAACGCTTCTCTGCAATTAACAAAGTTATAAACATACTATTATCAATAAATTAGGCTTGTTGTCACACCATCGGCAATACCCTCCGTAAGAAACTTAATGCAGAGAGGGAATTATGATTAACGGCACCATTTGTCAATATTAAGCCATTGAAAATAAAGGCAATAAACTTTGGCTGAAGTTTATCTTCCCTACCATCATTATCGCCTTGTTAACATGATTTAGCGCACCAACCTTTAGTCAGTGGTTTGGCGGCGTACGTTCATTTGAACTCAATACCTTATTAACCGCTAAAGCATTCACTGGCACCTTGGTTCGTGACATTGCGGTGTCTGGAAAAATAATTGCAGCTAACGCACCAAAACTATATAGCCCTGAACCTAGTCAAGTGACCTTACTGGCTAAACCTAGCGATATCGTGGCGCAGCTTGCTAGCCCAGAACTCAAATCATTGTTTGACCAAGAAACGGCTCAACTACAACGTTTAAAAATTGAAGCAGTGTCATAGCGGTGAATTACTGGCGAAGAATTTAGACGAGCCCCGTCTTAATCGAGTTTTTGGCACTATTAGCCGACGTGTAAATCATCTTAACGAGTTTATAAAGGGTTATGCCACCTTAACAAAAATTAAGCTGCCGAATAAAACCATTATCCATTGGCCAAGTTTGATCGAGCAATTGCAATCGATGTATGCGTTTGAGCTAACGAGTGAACTTGCATTGCTCGAAAATGACGTGTTTGGTGATATTTCGCAGCTTGAGCAGGTGCTAATTAACATTCTAAAAAATGCACATGAAGCCGATCCAAGCGGCCAAGTTAGCATTGCGATAGCGAAAAATGCGCACCGGATTAGGCCTGGCGCTGAGCCGTGAAATTATTGAGGCACATGGCGGACAATTGAGTTATCACAATCGCGATGGTGGCCGTTTTCGTGTCTCTATTGTGCTGCCTAATGCTCAATTAACAACGTAATACAACTAACTTGGTATATACTGCGCCCTTTTAAAGTTCCAGTTGCCCTTATCATGCGTTTATTAAAATCTGCCTCTCACCCTGATGTTTTGCCCGACAAAGGCGAGATATTTACCCGCCTAGCCGCCCGCGGCATAATCTTAAACGGCGATAATATATTGTTATTGTATACAGCTCGTTATGACGACTATACCTTGCCCGGTGGCGGCGTCGATGCCAATGAAGATATTATCAGTGCACTCAAACGAGAGCTCGCCGAAGAAGTAGGAGCTTGCAATGTCAGTAACATTAAAGAGTTTGGTCGTTTTGAAGAATACCGGCCATGGTATAAAAATGATTTTGATACTATTTTCATGATTTCATATTGTTATAGTTGCACCATCGACAAAGAATTAGCGAGTACAAAGCTTGAAGACTACGAGATCCGTAACGGCATGCGACCATTGTGGATTAATATTTTTGATGCGATAGCGCATAATGAGAAAACACTGAAAAACAGCAATAAAAAGGGCATGTCGATAGAACGAGAAACCTTCTTACTTAAATTAATCGCCGTTGAATTAATCAAGCCTGCAGAATTAGTTAACGCAACATAATGAGCTATTCCAAAAATCATTGGAATTTCAGTGCAGGTTTTCAGTTCCAGACAAAACCTGAGTACCTACATCCGTGTAGGCAAAGCCGTCAAGATTCTAATCGCTTGAGCTTATTGAGCCCTTAGCCAGTAAAAGCTAAGTGATTGTGATTCGAATCCGCCGACACAAAATATTCTGGAAATATTTTGAAGGTCGCTTGCGGCTGCCTTTGGAGAAATACAGGACGTATTTCTTAATAAAACTGCGGTTTCAAGGATGACGGGTATATGCTATGTTGTTTAGATTATTAGTGTGCAAGGAATGAAAATATGAATTTTGAGAGTCTTTTAAATAACTTCGACATGGGCGTTTGTGTCGACCAATTACAACGCGAAGCACTGATTGATTTAGTGGTATTGTTTGTTGAAATTGACGGTGTGGTTGAAGATAAAGAAATGGAATATACCCTAAATTGGGTAAGCTCTTTAATTTGGACCGGCGAGTGTTCACCACTAGAATATGTTACTTCCACCAGCAAAGTGGCGCGAGAAGCTATTGAGGCAGGATTAGTTGAAGACTTTATTCGTCATCGCAGCAAGCTTATTGTTGATTCACCAGCAAAATCTTTGGCGGTTGAATTAGCTAAAGGAGTGGCTTTGTCAGACGGCCATTTAGATGAAACCGAAGAAAAAGCTATCACCTTCCTAAAAAGTTGTTTCTAACAATACTAAATTAACCAGTTTATTAGCGGCTGATAAAATAGATACGGCATAACAACTGCCGTATCTTTTACGCTGTGGCTGCCTTTCATTTATTATGTTTTAAAACAAGCTTGCTCATGAAATTATTAACAAATTCGTTATATAGCCTTACCTGTCTGCTCCTTGCTTTTATCATGAGCTGGCTTTTATTAAGCAAGGTTGATTTTGGCTATCGCTATTTTCATGACATGTTAGATATACAGCAGGTTACTGAGAAGTTTGGCGGGGAAAATCGCTATAAACAAGGTTTTGAGCACACCACAAAAAGCGAGCATATAAGATTGTTTGGCGCGATTAATAGGGCAGTGCACCAACAAGGAACTGGCCTAACCGACATTGTGTATCATCACAAAAATGGCCACATTATCGCCCCACTATTACACCAAGCAGAAATTGTGCACTTAACCGACGTAGCCACATTAATTGACCGACTAAAAGACCTCGCTATCGGTATTTTTATACTGTGGCTGCTTTTGCTAAGCACCTTTTATTGGCGACGATTAAGCTTACCTACCATGAAGCAACAATCGCTAAGTGTGGCTGGATTTAGCGTAGCAGGCGTTTTACTGGCAATCGTCGTTGGCCCAACACAGGTTTTTTATTACTTGCATCAAGTCATATTCCCCGATGATCACCAGTGGTTTTTCTATTATCAAGACTCGTTAATGAGCACCCTAATGAAAGCGCCTGATCTTTTTGGCGCAATCTTCGTAGTGCTAGCAGGTTTGGCACTCGTCATCTATGTGATTCAACATGTCGTAATCAACCGCCTTTACCAAAAAAGCTTAAGATCTCACTAAGTAATCACCAACACCAATCCATTTATAGGTTGTTAGCTCTTTTAAGCCCATAGGGCCGCGTGCGTGCAATTTTTGCGTGCTTACCGCCACTTCTGCGCCCAAGCCAAATTGACTGCCGTCGGTAAAGCGTGTGCTGGCATTGACATAAACCGCCGCCGAGTTAACTTGGTTAATAAATTGCTCAGCCTTGCTTAATGATTCGGTTAATATGCCATCAGAATGTCCGCTGCTATGTGCGCGAATATGGCTGATCGCTTGACCAATATCATCAACAATGGCTACCGATAGTGTTAATCCTAACCACTCTTGCTCAAAGTCATCAGCACTAGCTAACTCTACTTTACAGTCCTGAGTTTCAAGTATCGCAAAGGCAGCAGCGTCAGCTTTGAATAAAACGTCACTCTTCGCTAATTCATGGCTCATTAGCGCTAGAAACTCTGGCGCAACATCCTTGCTCACCAACAAGGTATCAAGAGCATTACAGACCGATGGTCGCTGCACTTTGGCATTTTCAATGATCTTTACCGATTTTTCTACATCCGCGGTTGCCTCAACAAATAAATGACAAATGCCAATGCCGCCAGTGATCACAGGAATGGTGCTTTGCTCTATACACAAACGGTGTAATCCAGCGCCGCCGCGTGGAATGATCATATCGACATATTTATCTAATTTTAATAATTGACTGACCAAAGCGCGATCTGTATCTCCAATGTATTGAATAGCATGTTTTGGTAAACCGCTGCTAACTAGCGCTTTGCTGATCACTTGCAATAACGCCAAGTTGCTATTAATCGTTTCTTTGCCGCCACGTAAAATCGCAGCATTTCCGGTTTTTAGCGCCAGTGCAGCAATGTCGATGGTGACGTTAGGGCGAGCTTCGTAAATGACGCCCATTACGCCAATAGGCACGCGGCGTTTACATAAACGCAAACCGTTACTTAGTAATTTAGAATCGCTCTCTTCACCAATAGGATCATCTAATTGGATCAAGCGGGATACATCATCTGCCATGGAATGTAAACGATCGCTATTAAGCAGTAAACGATCGATTAACGATTCATTGAGCCCCGCTTGCTGCGCCGCCAATATATCAATCGCATTTGCCGCTAAGATGCTAGGTTGTGACTCACGAAGCCCTTTTGCCAACGCCTCTAACAATGTATTTTTTTGTACAGTGCTTGCCTGTGCCAACAAATAACTAGCCTGTTGTGCTTGTTGACCAATTTTTTCCATCTCTGTCATGATAACGTCCAATTGATTAATTTTTGTTTATATAAACTATACAATAACTAAGTTGTTGCGATGCACAACCACCTTGCCATAGCCATATCCCAACGCCAACTCAATCGCATTAGAATGCAGCCCTTTAATTTTGTGTAAATCGTCACTGGAATAATGGGTTAAACCACGAGCGATCTCATTGCCTTGATCGTCGCTTAAAATCACCATGTCACCGCGGGCAAAACCACCGTTAATTGCAACAATGCCTTTGGCGAGCAAACTGCTACCGTTATTAGACAGTGCATTGACGGCGCCTTGATCGACTATTATAGATCCATTAGCCCCTGGCCCTGCCAGCAACCAACGCTTTCTGCTCTCCAGCGGATTATTTATCGCGCTAAATAAGGTGCCGATCTGTAACCCTTTGCTGATGTCGATAATGACGTTCTCTTGTGCCCCTGCCGCAATCACCACTACCGCGCCGCTACGCCGCGCAATTTCAGCCGCTTGCAGTTTAGTCGCCATGCCGCCCGTGCCAAGAGAAGTTCCACTATCGCCAGCCATCGCTTTTAAACGATCATCGATCACATCGACCACTTTGATCAATTTAGCCCGCGCATTAGTGCGTGGATTGGCATCATAAAGCCCCGCTTGATCGGTTAATAACATCAACAAATTAGCATCGGCTAATCCGACCATCAACGCCGATAAATTGTCATTATCGCCGACCTTAATTTCGGTAGTAGCTACCGCGTCATTCTCATTAATAATCGGGATTATTTTATGTTTAAGTAGCGTTTCTAACATGTCACGCGCGTTAAGATAGCGTTCTCGGTCGTCTAAATCGGCGCGGGTTAATAACATTTGTCCCACGTGCAAACCGTAAATGTTAAACAAGTTTTCCCAAGTTTGAATCAACTGACTTTGACCGACCGCCGCTAACATTTGCTTGCATGACATGGTATCGGACAATTGGGGAAAGCCAAGTCGTTCACGCCCTGCGGCTATTGCACCTGATGTACATAAAACCACCTCGCAGCCTTGTTGCTGTAAGTGAGATATTTGACGCACCAGATCTACCATACGCGCGCGATCAAGAGACTTCCCGCCTGAGGTCAATACGCTGGTGCCCAATTTAATCACTATACGTTTGTATTTAATGCTCACCGATTGCCCTATCTTTTGGTTCCGCGCCAACATTGACGATAAACTGAGTTGTTATGGTTTATTTATACCGCAATAGCAGGCCCAACAACAAGCGTAAAACGGTGTCGTTGGTCTATTTTATAGACCTTATTGATATATCTACTACAGAGGTAAAAATATGTCTATTTGTTGTTGCCGTTCACTGACCATTGGAAACATGGTGATACGTTCAATAAAGAGCGGATTATCGCTAGGTGTTTCATCGCTTTGCGCTAGCCAATGACCATATAGATAGTCGATAGCTCCGCGTAATCCGTCATCATCGCCAACGTAGCTTAATTTAGCGCAGCGGCTACTTGGCAGGACTTTTTCAATCACCCCGCTGTCATTTTTATTTTCCGCCACGGGGGAGTCAATGGCGCAGCACACGTCAAATCTATAGTCATCAGCTGATGTATTATTGGGATCATCATATAAAACATTAAATGTGGCGTATTTACTGGGCGGTAATTTATTTTCCTTGCGCCATGCAATAAATTTTTGCACCGTTGCCATCACCAATTGCGGCGAACCTCGATGCTCTAATACCGCAATCTTGGTCGCGGGGAAATTGATAATGCTGATTTGTGATAATTGATAGCTTTTATAATAGTTTTTATTCATGCTCGAGCCCATGTTAGTCGGTGTTGAATGATAGTTAGACCATTGCTGCCAATCGGTTTCTTGCCTAAATTGCAACGGTGTTTGCCCGTACGTTTTTTTAAAGGCGCGACTAAAAGCACTTTGGTCTTGATACATTTCACCCGCAATATCACTAATAGATAGCTGCGGATTAAAAGCTAATTGGTAAGCACTCCTTTTAAATCGCAATCGGCTGATGTATCGATTTGCTGACATGCCAAACGCTGCACTAAATTGGCGTTGAAAATGAAACTTCGAAAAACACGCGACATCAGCCAAAACATCAAGTGAAATATCATCATCAATGTGCAGCTCTATATAAGCGAATACCACGTCAAATCGCTGTTGATATTTTTGCTGCATTTACTGCCTCCAATCTTATTGCCAACCCAGATGACACTTTGCCAAATAAACATTCACTTTTCTTGACCGTTATTGCTCTAATTGTGATTCATACCAATCCGCATTAAAGACTGCCCACTTATGCTGGTTAAAATAGCTGAATACGTCGTTGCTCTCAATCCCAATAG
>JABSRV010000390.1 GCA_013214905.1 Psychrobium sp.
ATCGAGGGCCTTGCCTACAGGATTTAGGTGCTTATGTTCAGTCTGGAACAATGAACATGTGTAGTCATTAATTTCACCTACGTACAAGAAGACCACATACATATCGGAATTGGTATAAGAAATACACCGATAGAAATATCGTTATTTTTTTGGTTTTTGGTTTTTGGTTTTTTTGCACAGAACTTCTAACGGGCGTTAGAAGAAGTTGGCGTCCCCTAGGGGTTTCGAACCCCTGTTACCGCCGTGAAAGGGCGGTGTCCTAGGCCACTAGACGAAGGGGACACATCATTAGTAATAAATTAGTTTGGTGGAGCTATGCGGGATCGAACCGCAGACCTCTTCACTGCCAGCGAAGCGCTCTCCCAGCTGAGCTATAGCCCCAACTAATTTAATTGCTTAGGAAGATGACTCCTCCCTGACAACGAGGCGCATTTTATGCACCTCTAGAGAAAGAGTCAAACCTTTTTTTAAGAATTAATTCTAGCAGCTACAAATTTAACCGCTTCGCCGATTCTTTGAACGCATCGAGTCTTTCCAATCAGTTTTAAGGTAACATCTAAGGCTGGTGACTGCCCTGCCCCAGTGATAGCAACACGTAATGGCATACCAACTTTGCCCATACCTACGTCTAATTCGGTCGCAGTATCGTCAATCGCTTTATGAAGGTTCTCTAAAGACCAATCTTCTAGCGCTTCTAATTTAGCAGCAACTAACGTCAAAGGTTCTAATGCAACACCGCGTAAATGCTTTTTAGCCGCTTTGGCATCAAACTCACTAAAGTCTTCAAAGCAGTAACGACTAGCAGCGGCTAATTCTTTTAAGGTATTAACGCGTTCGCCCAGCTCTTTAACTATTTCAGTTAATGCAGGACCATTTGAGGTATCGATGCCCGCTTCCTTCATATGCCACGCTAAATGCTCAGCAACATACTGTGGATCCATTGTTTTAATATAGTGGTTGTTCAACCAAAGTAGCTTTTCGGTGTTAAAACCCGACGCCGCTTTATTAATAGCGTCTAGTGAGAAGTACTCTTTCATTTCATCAATAGAGAAAATTTCTTGATCGCCATGGGACCAACCCAACCGTACTAAATAGTTTAATAAGGCTTCTGGCAAGAAACCATCGTCACGATATTGCATCACGCCAACAGCGCCATGACGTTTTGATAGTTTTTTACCGTCGTCACCTAAAATCATCGATACGTGAGCGTATTCTGGAATAGGCGCATTGAGTGCATTAAGAATATTAATTTGACGAGGCGTATTATTAATATGGTCTTCACCACGAACAACATGGGTAATTTCCATATCCCAATCATCAACAACAACACAGAAGTTATAGGTAGGGCTACCGTCAGTACGCTGAATGATAAGATCATCAAGTTCACTGTTTTGAGTAACTATAGTACCGCGAACGTGATCCTTAAATGTGATAGCACCCTCTTGCGGCGTTCTAAAACGAATAACATGATCGACATCTGTTGGATATTCACTCAAATCACGACAACAACCGTCGTAACGTGGTTTTTCACCATTAGCCATTTGCTCTTCACGCATTGCATCTAAGCGCTCGCTTGGGCAATAACAACGGTAAGCTTTATCTTCTGCTATTAGTTGCGCAATTAACTCTTTATAACGATCGAAACGTTTAGTTTGAAAATAAGGACCTTCATCCCACTGTAGCCCTAACCATTTCATGCCTTCCATGATTGCATCTATTGCTTCTTGGCTTGAACGTTCAATATCCGTATCTTCAATACGCAATACAAATTCGCCGCCAAGCTTTTGTGCGACTAACCAAGAATAAAGTGCAGTACGTGCACCACCAACGTGTAAATAACCGGTAGGGCTAGGAGCAAAACGTGTTTTGATTGTCATAATCAATAATTAACCTTTCAAAAATAATGCCGCACATTTTAACAAGATAACCAGTAACTACAATCAGCAAAGAAAACTATCGCGGAAAAACACCTCTAATTAACAAAATAGTGTCTCACATGACTATTTTTTAGCAGCCGAGCAAGCCAATTTATCATTTTTTACACAAACTGCTTTAAAAGACAGCGCTTGAATTTAATGTATAAAAAAACCATTGACTCTACATCGAGTCTCTCTATAATACGCCGTCGAAACGAAGGGTTGTTGAGTGAATTAATTGGCTTGCAAAACTTAGTTTCAAGATAGAAAACCCCGGACGATTAGCTCAGTTGGGAGAGCATCGCCCTTACAAGGCGAGGGTCACTGGTTCGAGCCCAGTATCGTCCACCATTTTTTAGATTAAAATGTAAAACTTATCTAATTACTTGTTTTAAAGTAAATACCCCGGACGATTAGCTCAGTTGGGAGAGCATCGCCCTTACAAGGCGAGGGTCACTGGTTCGAGCCCAGTATCGTCC
>JABSRV010000391.1 GCA_013214905.1 Psychrobium sp.
GGTCATGTCTAGTGCACCGATTTTTAACGCCGTTCACTGTAAGTTATTTTATAAAACAGCCCCTAGTGTAAACTTTTGGTTTGGCGCAATCCTTGGCCTTGCGGGCATAGCCTTGCTTTTCGCCGCTGATTTCATGGCTACCGTATGGTCCACTGATGTGCTAATTGGTTTATTGTATGCGCTAGCGGGTACTTGGTGTTTTTCCATCGGCAACATGGTGAGTATTCGTAATACAAAAAATGCCATCAAACCTTTTACCGCGACCAGTCATGCTATGGTATACGGCTGCCTAGCGTTGCTGCTGATCATTTTAGTCAGAGGGCATAGCTTTGAGCTTGACCTTAACTTACGATATGTAGGCGGCTTAATGTATTTAGCGATACCGGCGTCAATCATCGGTTTCACTGTATTCTTAGTACTCGTCGATCGCATGGGTGCAAGCAACGCCGCCTATTTATTAGTGATAACCCCGATTGTCGCTTTAACCGTGTCCTCGATTTATGAAGGTTATCAGTGGACGTCCTATTCCGTTGTCGGTTTATTGTTAGTCATTGCTGGCAACGTTTGCATTAGCCGAAAAACTCCCTTACTGGGCAAGTTTTTCAATAGCAGCCTTAGAAATCAAGCATGATGTTCATGCCTTTACAGGCTCAATGAATCGGTTATTCACTCGCTACTGTGCGCCATCGTTAAAAAAATGTGACATTTAATCAAAATAATATTTAATATGTATGTCAGACTAAGAGAAAGTGCACGAAATAATCTATTCTTTCACGCTAAGATTATACCAATTGTATTAATGAAGTGACCAATTTTGTCACAAAGATAAACGAATTAGAGCAAGGCATTTATTTTCTATGTAGTTATTCTACCTAGAAAATAAATAACGCGGCTATCATTTGTTTAGACTGTGAAAAATGGTCCACTCTTAAATGTAATTGGTATTAGTGCAAATGCAAATTCCACAACGAATAAAAAGTGAGGGTATTGGGTGTATTCAGAACGACCATTTCTAACGTTTTCTAAGTTGAATACGCTATTTTTAGCCGCCTTTTCATTGCCATTTAGCGCAATAAGCAACGGCGCGGAAAAAGAAATATGGAAAATAGCGTCACTTGAATGGCAGCCTCATTCGGGTAGTAAGTTTCCCCAGCAAGGAAACTCTATTGAAAAGTTACGTCAATTATTAGCCAAAGATAATATAGAGTTGCAGGTTGATTTTTTCCCCTGGAAACGTGCAAAAAAAATAGTGAAAAGCAACAGCGAATACATTGGCGTATATCCAGCTTGGCCTTTAGAGGTATCTCCTCCGGTACTAATCTCACCGACAATTGATTGCTCGTCTATTGCCGTATTCACTCATATTGACAGTGATGTCAGATACACTTCAATCGAGACGTTATTTCAGGACTATTCCGTTGGCCTTGTTAATACCTACGTTTACCCAGAGATAATTGAGCAGGTGAAAACTAAATACCCGCACAATGTTAGTGCCGCAATATCAAGTCGCTTGCTGGTTAAAATGCTATCAGCCAAACGAAATTCAGCGGCGATTGCCGATCCCGAAGTCGCTAGCTTCCACATTAAAAAGGAAGGCATCACCAACCTTCGACTTGTTGAGTATGTAACGAGAGAACCATTGGTCATCGCCTTTACTCATTCGATAAAGAATGAATCACGTTTATTGCGGTTAAAGAAAATCTTAGAAAAAGAACAACCTATCGATTGCCGGCTTACCAACAAGAATAAATCAAATACCCTTGGCTCATTGGTCAATACAGGGTTTAGAAGTGAACTTCAAAAAATCATCAAACGATTGTTTAGCCAATAACGCGATAGTATAAGACCTTGCCGTTAACTAAAACGGCAAGGCACTGTTACCACATCTTATTAATTTTATTCTTTTCTTTATCCATTTCAGACCCGACCAAACGCTCCCATAGCACTAAGCCTGCTTTTTTCTCGACCAAGGACGTCGTGACACTAAAATCACTAACTTCGCCACTAAGCTGCTTATTAGGAAAAATAAAGGCCCACATTTTTAGCCGACCGGTGGAGGTCTCGACCAAAATGGCTTTAAAATATTCGTGCGGTACAGGCAATGTAACTTGATTGTCGTCATCCTCGCCAATCACCGAGATGCTTTGATCAAAGTTAAAAATAGGACCACTGATCACATACGTTTCAAAGGTGTCAGAACGACCATCTAGCGCCCTTACTTTTTCTTCTAATGATTTCCAGATACCGCGATTAAATTGCGGCGTTTGCGGCGACATGTTGGACAATAGAAATGTTTCACTATTTTGAACTTTTGTATCCCGTAAATCAGCGCTAGCGACCAAATGCCCGCGATCATAACCCGAACCTTTATAGTCTTGCTTGTCAGCTCTGAAA
>JABSRV010000392.1 GCA_013214905.1 Psychrobium sp.
AGGGTTAATTGATGCCCAACTGCCACCGATGGTAAATTGACTTCTTCATCATTTTTCTTCTTGACGGCTGTTTGAACACGCGTCCATCCGTCAAATTTAATGATACGGCCATTAGCACGTAGCTCGTAATTCGCCGCTTCAACTTTTAGGGTCGTGACGTCGTACAATGCAGGCATCATTTGACAGGCTACAAATTGACGCCAAATAAGCTCGTACAAGCGCTCAGCATCACGTTCCATTTTATTTAATGTAGTTGCTGTGCGCGTTACATCACTTGGGCGGATAGCTTCGTGAGCTTCTTGCGCGCCTTCTTTACTGCCGTAGCGATTTGGCTCTTCTGGCAAATAGGCTTTGCCGTATTCGCTGCCGATGTGTTCACGAACTGCAGTGACTGCATCGTTACTTAAATTGGTCGAGTCGGTACGCATATAGGTAATGTAACCCGCTTCGTACAAACGCTGTGCCATCATCATGGTCTTTTTAACCCCAAAACCAAGTCGCGTGCTAGCGGCTTGTTGCAGGGTTGACGTAATAAACGGAGCAGTAGGTTTAGACTTTGTTGGTTTGTCTTCTCGTGATACCACAGAAAACTTAGCATCCGTTAATGCATTGACCGCTATCTCAGATTCCGCAGCATTAACTGGTTTAAACGCTTTGCCGAGATATTTAGCAACCTTCATGCTTAGGGCTTCTTCGCCCGTTTGCAATAACGCTTGTAAGTCCCAATACTCTTCAGGATTAAAGGCTTTAATTTCTTTTTCGCGCTCGACTACCAGCTTAACCGCTACCGATTGTACTCGGCCTGCCGATAAACCACGCGCGACTTTTTTCCACAACAGTGGTGACACCATATAACCCACAACACGGTCAAGGAAACGACGTGCTTGCTGTGCGTTTACGCCGTCAATATTTAGCTTGGTTGGCTTGTCAAAGGCTTCTTGAATAGCATTTTTGGTAATTTCGTTAAAGACCACACGTTTAAAACGTTTGTCGTCGCCGCCAATGACTTCACGAAGATGCCATGCAATGGCTTCTCCCTCTCTATCCAAATCCGATGCAAGGTAAACAAAGTCTGCTGTTTCGGCTAATGCTTTTAGCTCGTTAACAACCTTTTCTTTACCGGGCAAAATTTCGTAATGCGCGTCCCAACCACCTTCGGGATCTATGCCCATGCGGTTAATTAACTGCTGCTTATCACGCGCCGCTTTATAGATAGCCTTTTCTTCCGGCTCCATTTTACGAACTTCAGCAGGTGTCTTGGTAAATGTATTTTTCTTTACCGAGCCAGAGGTCGGCAAATCACGAATATGGCCTATCGAAGACTTAACAATAAAGTCTTTGCCTAAATATTTGTTGATAGTTTTCGCCTTAGCTGGCGACTCCACTATCACTAATGATCTTCCCATAGAATAAGTATGCCTATTATGGTGTGAGAATTGAGAATATGTATTGGCTCATTTTATAGAGCTTAACTCGCAACATTTCAAGCGATTAATTTAAATAAACGCCGATAAGTGACGAAAAGTTAATATTTAATCAATTTTTGTATCTGAAACAGCCAATATTGCAAACGGCGGGTTAAGCGCCATTTTAATTAATCGGTAATATTGATGCTTGAACTGCTCACTACGCCGCTGGGCGTTGTTACAGTAACCACTAATGGTCACGATGTACCTTGCAGCGCTACGTCAGTATCGCCTTGCACCGTTACCGCACAACTGGTAATGCCAAAAGAACTGCTATTAGCAATGGTGCATGACGTTGGACCTATAATTTGTCCGTTACCGGTTTCAAACGAAATTACTGTGCCAATTGGTAAACGGCCGTTATGTAAATCGCTAACATAAGCCACCACCGTTTTAAAACTGCCCGCCACATTAACGCTTTGAAAGTAATCAGCCTCTGCATATTTATTTAAACCCGACTCAATGAGACTAATACGCGCCCATGAGCCAGATTGCAAGATGGTGATACTTCTTGAGATATTAACCAGCTTATTGCTGCAAATTCCTGCGTTATGATTGACGTTTTTACATAAAACACCATTATATAAGTTGTTTCCGCCATCAAATGTACCATTGCCATCAAAGTCTACAAACTCTTCGTTGTCGCCGCCAACCATGTACGATGCATGTGAAGCATCTGCTGCACCAGCAACCACAGCACATTTAAGCTCAGGAATAGAATCGTCATTTAGCGTAGCGCCCATTGCACATGGTGCGTAAATATCCATTTCCATCTGAAATACCTTATTTGGATCTACAACAGAAACTTTAGTGTGCTTGTCAGTGATAGCTTTGATTTTATCATCAAAAATATCTGCGATGAATACGTTCGCATTTTCCTCAATAAGGTGATCTACTAAATATTTTCCAACTTG
>JABSRV010000393.1 GCA_013214905.1 Psychrobium sp.
CACTTTGCGCTTATAATTAAATAATTATTTAATATTTAATTTAAATTTAATATTATTATTAATATATTTATTTGTTTAATTAATTAATAATAACATTGAATTAAATAATAATAATTAATTATTGAATAATAATAATATAATATTATAACACCTGAAAAATAGTTGGCTGACAAAAAATTCACTAAAATAACTGAGTGGTGATGAACTACATGTAAACTATAACGATAAAATTAAAACTAAATAAGCAGATACCTTGCAACGCGAAATAAAGATGATGCCGTGCATCGACCTTTTGTAGTTTGTTAAAAAACTGACCAAAAATAAACATTAAAGTGGCTGCAATGGCAAAGCGATAAAAAATAGAGACTTCCATGGCTACGTCACCGTGCTGCCACTTGATGGCAATCCATGAAAACCCCCAAACAAAAATCATCAATGCATATAATAATACCGTCATAACTACTCCTTACTAAAAAGATATTGTGGCGTTTATTTGGATAAGGATCTGTCATGATATTTTTAAAACTAACACGATCTTGCGGCTATTATGATTAAGTCCTGCTTATTATTGTTAATTTGGTTGAGCAATCAATCGATTCTAGTTAGGATTTAGGGATGAATAAAGGCATTAAATCCATCAGTTTTGAATCTTCAAACAAACTTTGTTTTCGGCAAAAGTCGTTGAGCAAGGGCTTGCGCTGGGCGCATTATCAAAACGAGCAAGAACGCTTGTTATATATTAATAACAAACAACATACCTTAAGCATGTATTTAGCGGGAGGACATCAAACCCATCGCACCGATATTACGTCGAATTATGGCGCGCCTGGACGTTTTTGTTTGATGCCACAAAACAGTGAAAGCTGTTGGCAACTGGGTGCGCCGCAACAATTTATGCACCTTTATTTTGATGACAATCACTTAAAGCAGTTGGCGTTAAAGGTTTTTGATGTTGATCCACGATTGATCGAATTACCTCAACTGACATTTTTTGAAAACCAAGCGTTAGAAGGGATGTTTCGTCATCAGATGGCCGCTTGTGATTGGAGCGCTAGTGATGGTCAGTTAATGTTAGAGCAGGTGACCGATACGATTTTAGTCTCGATGTTGCAAAGTCTGAAGTTAACCAAACCATTACGTGCGATTAAAGGTGGCTTGGCGCCTAACGTGGTGCGTGAAGTGTGTGATTTTATGCAAGTAAACTATCAGCGACAAATCTATTTGCATGAATTGGCGAGCATTGCACAGTTAAGTGAATATCATTTCTGTCGTATGTTTAAAGATAATTTGGCACAAACCCCGCAGCAATATTTAATGTCGGTTAGGATTGAACGGGTTAAGCAATTGGCGACATAAAGCACAGTGACGTTGGTCGATATCGCCTTGCAATGTGGTTTTGCTAACCAAAGTCACATGGGGCGCTATTTTAAAAAACTAGTTGGCTGCTCTCCCAGCGAATTTAGGCGCCGTAGCTATCCCTAATTATTATTATTTTTGCTAGAGGCAATCTAAAAAAAGCTAAATAAAATTAAAGCGTTATCCGATACCCTAATAGAGTTATCTATTTTATTGGGGCAGTGTAATGAATTCAATTGGCAAATTCGCAGCAATTAATAACGTTAAAATCGATCAAAGCATGCCCAAGAACCAACGTTGGCGCATTGATGTTACAGTCGATAAAAACGCTAGTAACAATGCCGTCAACGATAGTTTAACCGCAAATAGCGCCGTAGATACCGTGTACCTGTCAGCACAAGCGGTATAAAAATCACAACAAGCACAGCGTCAATATTTTGGTTATGCCATACGTGATAAAGAAACAGAGATAAATGTCGTTGAAGAAGACTAAAACAGCAGCACATTAGATGACATGCTTGATGAGCTAAAAGAGAAAACTCGCGAATTAATGGCGCAAATACAGCAGTTAAAAAATAAAAACGATGACGAGTCTAAGCTGTAATTAGAGTTACTGCAAACGCAGTTGATGGCGCTAAACTCTCAATTGTGAGAGCTTAGCAATCAAAAATCACTTGAGATGAAGCAAGGCAGTAAGTAATGCTCGTCTAACGAACTGCATCACGCTTTATAACGCATTTAGTTTCTTTTGATAAGCCGAAAGTTTGTTGTTTTTGGACGCTTTAGTGAGTGTTACCGCGTTTTTATAATGACGTTTGGCGCTTTTATTTTCCTTTAACGTTATATAAACATCGCCTAAGGCATTTTCAATCTTTGCCTCTGTTGGGTTGGCAACAGCCATCTTGTTGTACACACTAATCGCACCGTCATAGTTTTTATGGCGAATATAAAATCGTGCAATGGAGTTCGCATTGCCGAGCTCACTGTCTTCGAACATTTTTGAGCCAGAAA
>JABSRV010000394.1 GCA_013214905.1 Psychrobium sp.
CAAGCGGTTATCAATCAACTCTTTGAGTCTGACAACGCTCCGCTTGCAATGGATGATTTCGACGAAGAAAAGCTAAGTGATTTAGAGCTGGACTTGCCCATTTTGCCGATTAAACAGCAACGTGAACTAGCTCAAGACGAACAGCCTATTGTTCAATATATCAATAAGATGTTGATGGATGCGATCCGCAAAGGCGCCTCAGATCTACATTTCGAACCATTCGAAAAAGAGTACCGTATTCGTTTTCGCATTGACGGTATTTTACATCAAATAGGCAACCCTCCCGCCTATTTGGCATCGCGCTTAGCAGCGCGCTTAAAGGTGATGTCTAAAATGGACATTGCCGAGAAACGCGTTCCCCAAGATGGCCGCATAAAATTTAAAATTTCTGAAAAAAAATCCATCGATTTTCGAGTGAGTTCGTTGCCAACCTTGTTTGGTGAGAAAATTGTACTGCGTATATTAGATTCATCCATTGCCATGTTGGGCATAGATTCCTTAGGGTATGAGCCCGAGCAACAAGCAATTTACCAAGCAAATTTACAACGCCCGCAAGGCATGATATTGGTAACGGGCCCCACGGGTTCGGGAAAGACACTGTCTTTGTATACGGGATTAAATATTTTAAATACCCCCGAACGTAATATATCCACCGCAGAGGATCCTGTAGAGATCAATTTACCAGGGGTTAATCAAGTACATATCAACGCCAAAGCAGGTTTAGATTTTTCATCGGCATTACGCGCCTTTCTTCGCCAAGATCCCGACGTGGTTATGGTTGGTGAAATTCGTGATTTAGAAACGGCTGAAATAGCCATCAAAGCGGCGCAAACAGGTCACTTAGTGCTGTCGACACTCCATACTAATTCCGCTGCTGAAACCGTGACTCGTTTAGTGAATATGGGCGTTGCGGGTTACAACATTGCCAGTTCGGTCAGTTTGATCATCGCCCAGCGTTTAGCACGCCGTTTATGCGAACATTGCAAAGAAAGCGAGCAACTGCCCGACGTAGACCTTGAGAAAATGGGCTTTAGCAGTGATCAAATTGCCAGCCAACCGACGTTTTATCGCGCCGTAGGTTGTGATAAATGTTCCGGCGGTTACAAAGGGCGTGTTGGCATCTACGAAACCATGCCTATCACTGAGAATATCGGGAAAATTATTATGACCGGTGGCAACTCCATAGATATATCACGAGTAGCGCAGGAAGAGGGCATGAAAAATTTACGTCAATCAGGTCTCTTAAAAACGTTACAGGGCATTACCAGCCTTGCAGAAATTAATCGAGTGACTCATGTATAGCTTAAATTTAGTCGTAGATATAGAGGTTAGTCATGGCAACCGCTGCTAAAAAAAAGATTAAGGTATCACATACTTTTTTATGGCACGGGATTAATCGCAAAGGGGTTCGTACCTCGGGTGAATATCAAGGTAGCAGTGAACAGGAAGTTAAGAATGCTCTGCGCAAGCAAGGCATTAATCCGACTAAGTTAAAGAAAAAACCGCGCCCAATGTTTAATCTAGGCTCAAGCAATAGAATATCTGCGATGGATCTTGCGATGGTCACACGTCAAATTGCCACCATGTTGTCAGCAGGCGTGCCCATCGTACAAAGCTTCGACATTGTGGCGGAAGGCCACGACAAACCCAAAATGCGTGAATTGCTGTATAGCATTAATCATGATATTCAAGCGGGCAAGCCTGTCGCAGACTCATTAAGGCCACATCGCGCCTATTTTGATGATTTGTATTGTGATTTAGTGGGAGCTGGTGAACATTCAGGATCTTTGGACACGGTATTTGATCGTTTGGCCACTTACCGTGAAAAAACAGAAGCGTTAAAGTCAAAAATTAAAAAGGCGATGTATTACCCGGCAGCGGTTATTGCTGTCGCGATGGCGGTGACTATGTTGTTACTAGTCTTTGTTGTGCCACAATTTGAGGCTATTTTTGCGGGTTACGGCGCAGAACTGCCCATTTTCACTCAATTTATATTAACGATTTCTCGTGCAGTTCAGCAATATTGGTGGTTGATTCTAGGCAGCATGTTATTGGCAGGTTATGCGTTTAAAAGAGCGCATTTCAATTCTCAATCGCTGCGTGATAAAACTGACATATTTTTATTAAAGGTGCCTATTATTGGCGCTATATTACGTAAATCGTCGATTGCGCGTTTTAGCCGTACGCTTGCGACCACCTTTAGTGCCGGCGTGCCATTGTTAGACGGTTTAGCATCATCTGCGGGAGCGTCTGGCAACGCGTTATATCGCGATGCCATATTAGCGGTAAGGCGCGAGGTAGAAGCAGGACTGATGCTCAACGTTGCGATGCGTACCAGCAATGTATTTCCCAGCATGTTA
>JABSRV010000395.1 GCA_013214905.1 Psychrobium sp.
ATGCACTGAATCACGACGCAATAAGCTGGCGCGTTTTTCTAAATCACCACCTTTACCGCGCACAACGATTGCACGTAAACGCATTAAGTTAGCCTTACCACTGCGCTCGATCAATAAACGAGCAACTAAACGTCCAATACGGCCAAAACCGTATAACACAACATCACGCGGCTTATCACGATCGCTATGGCCAATTAGATCAGCAAGTTCAATGACCAAAAATTCTTTAACGTTTGAATAGTCTTCGCCATGTGCTTTTTGATATTTAATCGCAAGTTTACCCAAGTCTACACGACCGTGCGTAACGTCTAATTCAGAAATGGCTTGTAATAATGGAAATGATTCACGTAAACGTAGTTTCTCGCCTGTATGTTGGCGCACGTTGCGATGTGCTTTGATGATATCAATTGTTGAAGCGCTTAATAGCGGACGTCCATAAACAGTAATTTCAACACCTTGCTGGCGGAATAATTTACCAAGCAACGGTTGCATTGCTTCTGCCAGTTCCTGACGCTCTTGCCAGCTGTTTAAATACTTATCTTGATTCATTGAAGCTTCCTTTAAATAGGCTTAATTTGAAAAGTGGTTCTTTTATTCGTTACAGTATGTTTATACTAAGTTATTCGATTATTACTAAGCACCACAAAAACAAATTTTGTAGGGCTGTATGTAATAAAACGACCTTAAAACAGTAATTAGCATCGCAAGGCAATATTTAGCGATGAGAAGTTCACAACAGACTAAAATTTGGCGATATTCTATAGCACACGCCTCATAAATGCTACCTAAATCACACTTTTAGACCCTGTGATTTGAGATCAGGAAGACAGATTGAAAACAACGAACATCACTTTTACAGTTGCTTTATGCGCTGGCTTACTCAGCGGATGCGGCCTCGGTGAAGATACTATCTATACGATATGTGAAGAGAATCCAGCGATTTGTGTCGACATTAAAGCGCAGGGTTGGTGTAAGCTTGAACGTGCATTACTGATCCGAAATAGACTGCAACAGCTAAAGGAACCTGACGATGAACGTAATCTTTATGATAGTTTACATCAGTGGCAATATTTTAGTCAGTGCATAGAAAGTGCGTCTAATATTGTGCGTAAAAATAAAGAGGATCGTGACCCTACCAAAACCAAAACGTTTTTAACCAGCATTAAAGAAATCGACAAACTAGAGCGCTTGACCAAAAACAGTGCCCTACCGGAACTGCTTTATTATCATTGGGCTCGCGATGGAGAACAAAATAAAATATATAAATTGGTAGCGCTTGATAAAGCAGGCAAGCTAGACCGTACCAATATGCAGTTAAAGATGGCAATGTATTACGCGAAAAATGACCCGGAAAAAGCGATTAAAGCGCAATACAAAGCACTTCGATATTTGACAAAACATGACTTAGAAACGTTAAGCGGCGATGTATTTGCCAATTTGTCGACCCATTTCTATCAAAAAGGCTATTACAGGTACTCTTATATATGGGCGCAAGTCGCTGTTAAGTTCGGTCTTAAAGAAAGTATCTATTCCGGCCTGAGCAATGAATTGAGTCAACGCAATATCAACAAGACATTATTAAATGATATCGCTGACAATACCTACGACTCCATTCAAGACTTGGCGTTTGTCGTTCCCAAGTTAAAGAAGTAGACATCTGACATTAAATTACGTAATAAAATTACATAACAACCCCGTATTCGTTGCAAATACCCTCAGTTATGTGGCATATTGCCTGTAATTAATTTACAGGCAACGATGTTATGAACGTTTTGGAACAAATAAACCTCAATCTACACAAATTAAGTCGCTCAGAAAGAAAAGTCGCTGACGCCATTATTGCCTCCCCTAAAACATCTATTCATTCAAGCATCGCCACCCTAGCTAAACTTGCTCAGGTTAGTGAGCCAACGGTCAATCGTTTTTGCCGTCGCATGAATACAAAGGGTTTCCCTGATTTTAAGTTACATTTAGCGCAAAGCCTCGCCAATGGTACTCCCTATGTCAATCGTCATGTCGAAGAAACCGACACTGTTGAGGACTACACCAACAAAATTTATGAAGCGACACTGGCCAGTTTGGATCGCAGTCGTCAAATGGTTGATACTGCTGCTATTAACAAAGCGGTGGATATTTTGACTCAAGCCAAAAGAATATCTTTTTTTGGTCAAGGTGCTTCAGCAGCAGTCGCTCAAGATGCGTTAAACAAGTTTTTCCGTTTTAACGTGCCTGTACAAAGCTATAATGACTCATTAATGCAAAAAATGAGCTGTATTAATTCAAATGACGGTGATGTTGTCATATTAATCTCGCATACTGGTCGTACTAAATCTTTGGTT
>JABSRV010000396.1 GCA_013214905.1 Psychrobium sp.
AGCCAAATACCGGCATATTCGAAGGCCAATTAGACATGGATAATGGTTACCTTAAAATTCAGTCTGGATTAGCAGGAAACGCCACTCAAACGTCAATTCCAGGCGTTTTTGCGGCCGGTGACGTATTTGACCAACATTACCGTCAAGCTATCACTTCTGCGGGCAGTGGTTGTATGGCCGCACTTGATGCTGAGCGTTTCTTAGACGCACAAGACTAGCTAACTCAATCGACTTAGCATTGAAAAGCCGTTGTTCGTTTTGAACAGCGGCTTTTTTTTGCCTCATGCTAGCTAATGATGCACGGTCACCAAGTGAGGAGTAAACATCATTACTTTGTTTTAAAATCTTTATGGCAAACGCATAAATGGTTTATGATTATAGGGTTCATTAATTTAAGACAATATCTATGTCACAACTTACGTTACTTAGCGATCACAACACCCATTTCCCCAGTACTAATTCGGCTTTATCAGAACCCAATGGATTGTTGGCTATTGGCGGCGACTTAACCAGCGAACGACTCATTAGCGCTTATCAACAGGGTATTTTCCCTTGGTATAACGATAATGATCCTATTATGTGGTGGTCACCCGATCCACGTTGTGTCTTTTTCACCGACCAATTTCATTGCAACAAAACGTTTCGTCGATTTTTAAATAAGAAAAGTTACCAGCTAACCATTAATCAATGTTTTGAAACGGTCATCAGTCAGTGTGCTGCCCCTAGGCCCTACGAGAAAGAAACCTGGATTAATCAGGATATTATCAGCGCTTATACTGAGCTTAATCAGCGCGGCGTTGCACATAGCATTGAGGTTTGGCATCAAGAACAACTTATTGGCGGCCTGTACGGCTTATTCATCAACAATGTATTTTGTGGTGAGTCTATGTTCTCTTTACGAGAGAACGCGTCTAAAACAGCACTCTATGCGCTGTGCCAGCACTTAAACAGACATGGCGTCGATATATTGGATTGTCAGGTACCCAATGACCATTTGTTATCTTTAGGCGCCCAGCAGCTTTCACGCGATCAGTTTTTACAAAAAATCACCCAGCAACGTCCAACAAAGCTGCCAGTGTTAGATTGGGCACCGCAGGTATTATGTTATGACTAAACTATCTGACATTCCTTTGGGTATCACTAATGAATTTGCTTGTAGCTATTTAGCGGATCGACAAGAACAATTAGTTGTAGTGCATCCTACGCAAGAATTAAGCAGTGAGTTATATCGTCAGTTAATGGCACAAGGATTTCGTCGCAGCGCTAATCAAGTGTATCGCCCCCAGTGCCCAACTTGTAAAGCTTGCCAGAGTTTACGTATAGTGATTGATGATTTCAAACCATCAAACAGCCAAAAGCGTATCCGTAATAAAAATGCTGATCTCAAGATTAATATCGCCTCTAACACCAAGCCGATTTATTTTGAGCTATATAGCGATTACATCAATGCGCGGCATAAAACCGGCAGCATGTACCCACCAACAATCGACACCATGGAAAGTTTTACCAAATGTAGTTGGCTAGACATTGTTTTTCTTGAAACGTATTTAGATGACAAATTGGTCAGTGTGGCGGTATGTGATTTATTAGACGATGCTTTATCAGCAGTGTATACGTTTTTTGACCCAAGTCTCGATAAACGCTCTTTAGGCAGTTTTAATATTCTGCAACAAGTACAATTGGCCAAGCAGCTCAATCGTCAATATTTGTATCTTGGTTTTCAAATTGATGATTGCGCAGCCATGAACTACAAGAAAAACTATCGCACGAATGAACGCTTCATCAATTTTCAATGGATAATAGATAAAAAATAGTCTGCAAACCTTTACACGGCAACTTAATTGCGTCATCATTTGCGCCCATAAATTAGCAGCAATTAAATTGTCTAATATATAAACAATTTTAATTTAAAAACGACAGGAATTAGTGTTAATGGCAAAAGAAGACAATATTGAAATGCAAGGCACCGTATTAGACACTCTACCTAATACGATGTTCCGCGTAGAATTAGAAAATGGCCATGTTGTCACCGCGCATATTTCTGGGAAAATGCGTAAAAACTACATCCGTATTCTTACCGGCGATAAAGTGACAGTACAACTGACACCTTACGATCTTTCAAAAGGTCGTATCGTATTCCGTGCTCGTTAATCACGTAATACATTAAGCTCTCTTTCTTTGGTTAGATTGCTTACACAAAAAAGCCCATCATTGATGGGCTTTTTTGTTATTGATACTTATACCCGTCATCCTTGAAACTGCAGTTTTATTAAGAAATACGTCCTGTATTTCTCCAAAGGCCGTCGCAAGCGACGTTCAAAATATTTCCAGAATATT
>JABSRV010000397.1 GCA_013214905.1 Psychrobium sp.
GAATCAAGGTAAAGATTTTGCTGATTTTACGCAGGTAATGCGTGATTTCATGACTGAGTTCTCACAAGGCGCTAACGCTGACAATGCGCGTTTACAACCAATGTTCAATCAACTTGCTGCATCGGTTGATCGTTTAGAAACGATTACTCAAACCATACTATCTCGTGCAAGTGACGGCAACGAGCTTAATGGCAACGCAGTCGATTATCTAAATGCCTTTGGTTATACAGCATACGCATTTATGTGGTGTTTGATGTCGCAAAGCGCAGTAGAAGCGCAAGAGAGTAGTGATAATCCGTTTTATGAAAACAAACTAAAAGTGGCTGAGTTCTTCTTCGCCCGTTTACTGCCAAAACAGGCGGCCTACATTTCGGCTGTTGAATCTGGTGTTGAATCGATAATGGCCATGCCAAACGATATGTTTTAATTTACGCGGTTAGATAATGAGCGCTCATCGGTTGATGGGCGTTTTTTTTACCTTTTTTTTACCTTATCCGTTGAAATTGCGCATTAGTCCCCCATCTCTCTAAGTAACTGTATAAATGCCACCGCTGATTTTTGGCTGGTGTAAGACAAAGACAATGGAGTTTTCGAATGTCAGAACAAGCCCAAACACAAACACATGGTTTTCAAGCCGAAGTAACACAATTAATGCAATTGATGATCCACTCACTGTATTCTAATAAAGAAATATTTTTACGTGAGTTAGTCTCAAATGCGGCAGACGCCGCCGATAAGTTACGCTTTAAAGCGTTAGAAAATAACGATCTTTACGAAAACGATGGCGAATTACGTGTTCGTGTTAGTTTTGATAAAGACGCTCGTACCATCACTATTAGTGATAACGGCATTGGTATGAGCCGTGATGATGTTATTGAGCACCTTGGCACCATCGCAAAATCGGGTACGGCTGAGTTCTTCTCTAACCTATCTGGAGATCAAGCGAAAGACAGCCAACTGATCGGTCAATTCGGTGTTGGTTTTTATTCATCATTCATCGTCGCTGATCGCGTCACCGTAAATACCCGTAAAGCAGGCGCGGCCGCTAATGAAGGCATACGTTGGGAGTCTGAAGGTAAAGGCAGTTTCGATTTAACCGACATCACTAAAGAGAGTCGCGGCACCGAAGTTATCTTGCACCTGATGAAAGCGGAAGAAGAGTTCTTAAATGATTATCGCTTGAAGCAGGTTATCGGTAAATACTCAGACCATATCTCAGTATCTGTAGAAATGCTAAGCCAAGAAATTCCTGAGCAAGACGGTGAAGATGGCGAGAAAATTGCCGCTGTACCAGCATCTTGGCAGCCAGTGAACAAAGCAACGGCGTTGTGGACGTTAAGCAAGTCAGAATTAAAAGATGCTGATTATCAAGAATTCTACAAGCATGTTGCCCACGATTTTGAAGATCCACTAACGTGGTCGCATAACAAAGTAGAAGGTAAATTAGAATACACCAGCCTACTTTACATTCCAGCGCGTGCGCCTTGGGATATGTATAACCGTGAAACATCTACTGGCCTTAAATTGTACGTGCAACGTGTGTTTATCATGGACG
The DNA here is from genome assembly GCA_013214905.1 of Psychrobium sp. Taxonomy (GTDB): domain Bacteria; phylum Pseudomonadota; class Gammaproteobacteria; order Enterobacterales; family Psychrobiaceae; genus Psychrobium. The sequence continues at coordinate 1,556 of JABSRV010000397.1, forward strand.
ATGCCGAGCAATTCATGCCAGCATACCTACGTTTCGTAAAAGGTTTGGTTGATTCAAACGATTTACCATTAAATGTATCTCGTGAAATCTTGCAAGAAAACCTAGTCACTAAGAAAATGCGTTCTGGTTGTACCAAGCGTGTCTTGCAAATGTTAGAACGCATGGGTAAAAAAGACGAAGAGAAATACCTAAAATTCTGGAAAGAGTTTGGTCAAGTATTAAAAGAAGGCCCAGCAGAAGATTCAGCCAACAAAGAAACTATTGCTAAATTACTGCGTTTTGCATCAACCAACAGTGATACTAGTGAGCAAAATGTGTCGTTGGAGCAATACATTGAGCGTATGCCTGAAGCGCAAGAGTCTATTTATTACATTACAGCGGACAGTTTCCAAGCCGCAAAAAATAGCCCACATTTAGAGTTGCTACGTAAGAAAGGCTTTGAAGTTCTATTATTGTCTGATCGCATTGACGAATGGTTAATGAGCCATCTTTCTGAATTTGCAGACAAGCAACTGCAATCAGTCGTTAAAGCCGACCTAGACCTTGGTGAGCTTGATGATGAAGCGAAAGAAAAGCAGCAACAAGTTGATAAAGAATTCGAATCGGTAAGCAAGCGCATTAAAGATGTATTGGGTGATGAAGTGAAAGATGTTCGTGTTTCACATCGTTTAACTAATACGCCTAGCTGTATCGTGTCTGATGGCAGTGACATGACTAGTCAAATGATTAAATTGATGGAAGCGGCGGGCCAACCTGTACCAGAA
>JABSRV010000398.1 GCA_013214905.1 Psychrobium sp.
TTTCAATATCGCCAATGGCTGTAATAACATCGGTGAGATTATTGCTAGACAACACAGACTGCAGTGCTGCTCGGTGGTTGCTTATATTGCCTCTAGGCAATGAGTCGCTCGATTCTTGCGCCAAGCCATTAATGATGTTGCTCACTTGCTGATGCAAGTCGTTGTTCGCGTAGTTGCTTGTTGTTAACGCATTAATTAAGCTGTTTTTTTGTTGGTGCAATAAAAAATGATCGGCAAGTTTAACTTCCAGGCAATCACTTGCATTCATCTGCGCGGCGGTAAGTCCCAAAAATAAGCCTAAATTGTCAGGCATTTTATTGAGAAAATAAGTCGCGCCAACGTCAGGATAAAGACCAATAGTTATTTCTGGCATCGCCACCTTTGATGTTTCGGTAACAATGCGATGACTTGCCCCTGCCATAAGCCCTAATCCGCCGCCCATCACAAAACCATTGCCCCAAACAATAATAGGCTTGGCGTATGTATGGATCAAATGATCAAGGCGATATTCTTTGGTGAAGAACTCTTCGACATAAGGCTGCTTTGAATCCGGCGCGTCACTCATTGCTCGGTATAATTGAACAATGTCACCACCAGCACAAAATGCGCGATCACCAGCGCTGTCTAACAAAATGGCAATAATATTGTCGTCATCTTGCCATAGCGGCAGTTTTTCTAATAAAGATTCAATCATTTCCTGATTCAATGCATTGAGTGACTTCTCGCTGTTAAGAGTCGCCTGAACAATTTTTTTACCATCACTGGTGTTATGAAATTGATAAATAATGGCTTGGTTATCACTCATTAGCCATTAACCCAATTTGGTGCACGCTTAGCTAAGAATGCGTTAACGCCCTCTTTTTGATCCAATGTATCAAACAAGGCAACAAACATTTCACGCTCTAATGGCAGCGCGGCATTAATATGACCACTACGCCCCATTTGAATAAGCGACTTACAGGCCGCAACACTTGATGGTGATTGCTTGGCTGCTTTTTCGGCTAATGCCATAGCCGCCGCCAATGAACCGCCTTTTTCAACCACTTCTTCTACCAGACCAATTTGCAGGGCCTTGTCAGCTTTTAGACGCTCGCCACACAAAATCATTCGCTTAGCCCAACCTTCACCAACTAATAGACTTAGGTTTTGCGTGCCACCGGCACAAGGCAATAAACCTACCGATGCTTCTGGCAAGGCCATTTGCGCTTGCTCTTCGGCAATACGTACATCACACGCCAATGCAACTTCTAAACCGCCGCCCATGGCGTAACCGTTAATAGCGGCAATAGACACACCACGAAAGTTAGCAAGAGTTTCAAACGCTTCACCAAAAATTCGCGACATATCAGAAGCAACGCCTTTATCACCATCTGCAAATACATTGAGATCGGCGCCAGCTGAAAAGAACTTCTCCCCTTCACCGGTGATAACTAGTGCGTAAATATTTTTGTCAGCGTTTAACTCTCTTACCATGTCACGTAACAACGTTAAGCTTTGCGCCGTCCACGTATTGGCCGGTGGGTTAGCGATGGTAATAAGGGCTGTATGATCATGCTTAGTTAATTTTAAAAGGTCAGTCATTGTATTTTCCTAAATTCTGGTTGTTTATGCGCTATTACATGTCATCAATATTATGAAATTTCGCCACATGCTTCGTCTAGTAGACGTCTGGCTATAATGACTCGCATAATTTCGTTAGTGCCTTCCAATATTTGGTGCACTCGAACGTCTCTAAAATATCGCTCTAACGGATATTCTTTCATGTAACCGTAACCGCCATGTATTTGCAGCGCTTGATCGCATACTGCAAAACCAACATCGGTCGCAAAGCGTTTCGCCATGGCGCAATACGTCGTTTTCTCAGGATCGTCATTGTCTAATTTAAAGGCGGCTAAACGCACCATTTGCCTAGCAGCAACAAGCTCGGTGGCCATGTCAGCCAATTTAAACTGCAGCGCTTGAAACGCCGCTAACGGTTTACCAAATTGCTGTCGCTCTAACATATAATCTCTTGCGCGATCCAGCGCCGCTTGCGCTGTACCAATAGAACAAGTGGCAATGTTAATACGACCGCCGTCTAAGCCCTTCATAGCCATGGTGAAACCTTGACCTTCTTCGCCTAACAGATTAGCAACAGGTACACGGACGTCAATAAAGGTGACAAGTCTAGTAGGCTGTGCGTTCCAGCCTAGTTTTTCTTCTGCTTTACCATAAACGATACCAGGAGTATCAGCAGGGATAGCAACGGCTGAGATGCCTTTAGGGCCACTACCGCCAGTGC
>JABSRV010000399.1 GCA_013214905.1 Psychrobium sp.
TGTAGTTCATAAAGCGCGGAGTTTATACGCATAAATGAGCACTTTCGACAACAAAATGGTGACAAATGGCAAGACGCGGAATAGTTACTAATCATTATGACTGACCTTGCTGCATATTATGCAATTGACTGTAAGCGCCGCCCAATTGCAGCAATTGCTGATGATTACCACTTTCGATTATTTCACCGTTGTCCATAACAATAATCACGTCGGCATTTTCAATAGTAGATAAGCGATGGGCGACTACTATTGAGGTGCGATTTTGTTGTAATACTTCAAGTGCATCTTGAATGGATCGCTCAGACTCGGTATCTAATGCAGAGGTCGCTTCGTCAAGAATTAATATTGGCGCGTCACGTAACAATGCACGGGCAATTGCAATGCGTTGACGCTGCCCCCCCGACAGGCTCGCGCCATCTTCGCCGACTTGGCTATCTAAACCGTCACTCATTTTGTCGCTAAACTCAAGCACATGAGCTGCTTTTGCAGCCGCGTAGATTTGTGCTTCACTCGGTGGATTAATCGCGCCGTAGGCAATGTTATTGCTAATAGTGTCATCAAATAACACCACTTGTTGTGAGACTAAGGCAAATTGGTTACGCAAACTCGCCAGCTGATAATCATTGATTGCAACATCATCTAACTTAATACTGCCGCCATCTTCGCTATTGTGCTGATAAAAACGCATCAACAGATTGGCCAATGTCGATTTACCACTGCCAGAGCGTCCTACTAAGGCTATCTTTGTACCCGATTTAATCTCTAAATTAATATTTTTAAGTGCCGCTTGTTCGCTGCCCTGATAAGTGAAATTTAGATTATTAATGCTTATCGCGCCACTTGCGCGACCATTTTTATTGTCAGTACTATTGCCAGCGCTATTGTCTGTACTTGGCGATGCACAAAAGTTTTGTTGACCATCATCTGGTTCATTTTGAAGATCAAGTAATTCAAATACACTGCTACACGCTGTTAGACCACGCTGCCACTCTACGTTAACGCGAGATAATTGCTTAAGCGGGCGCATTAATGATCCCATCATTCCGACTAACGCTAAAAACGTACCCGCACTGATTTGCTCCATCACACTTTCTAAGCTCGCGATATATAAAACGAGGGCTATGGCGATTGAACCAATAAACTGGATAAATGGAGTGCTTGAAGCACTGGCGCCTATCAATTTCATGCCTTGTTGACGGTTGTGGTTGTTAATCTTGGCAAAACGCTTATTTTCACGCGCCTGACCACCAAAGGCCAAAATAATCTTATGGCCTTTTAACATTTGCTCGGTAGCGACGGTAATCTGTCCCATCGCGTTCTGAATGTTTTTACTGATGGTGCGAAAGCGTTTAGACACCACACTAATAATCAAGCCGATGATTGGACCAACCACAAAAAAGACCAACGATAATTGCCAACTCAAATAAAACATATAACCCAGCGTCGCCACAATCGTTACACCCTCACGCACGATGCTGATGATGACTTGCGTTAATGCGCGAGAGACCTGCTCCGCATCGTAAGTGATTTTAGAAATGAGAGAACCACTGCTGTTTTTATCGAAATGGCTCACCGGTAAGCCGAGTATTTTACTAAATAATTGCTGACGCATACGCTGGATAATATTGCTGCCTACCCAAGACAAGGTAAAGGTAGACACAAAACTGGCAATGCCGCGAAAGAAAAATATCCCTAAAACAATCACCGCACCTAGCGCTAATGTACTGCGATCACCGTTCTCACCTAAGCCATTATCCACCAGAGGTTTCAGCATATATATCAAGCTCACATCAACCAACGCATAAATAACCAATGCGATAGAAGCAATAAACAGCGCTATCTTAAACGGCTTAAAATAACCCAATAGACGTTTAGCCACCAATGTCGTTTCGAATGTATTTTCCGAAGGCGATTTTTGCGGTGCTGACTTGATCGAGGACATCAATTTAATACTCAAGAAATAGAAACTTTGTCATTCTAGCGTTAACGTCGATAATGACCAAATGAAAGATCACGATTATACCAAAATGGCGCATAATTTTCGCGAACTGTGTGAATTTCAAGCCCTTGTTGGCTTATCAGTATGCTTATTTGGCCGTCAATCGCGGTGTTTTTAATTTGCACATGATGCTTTTTAAGGGTTGAAATAACGCTTTGGCGAGGAAAATGCCATTGATTAAAGCGGGCGCCGCTGACAACAGCCACTTGCGGCGCAACACGTTTAATAAACGCATCACTGCTAGAGGTTTTGCTGCCA
>JABSRV010000004.1 GCA_013214905.1 Psychrobium sp.
GGTAGCTAGTTATTGTGACGCCTAAGCGTTTCGAATAAGTGGCTGCTTCCCCGTTTCAGTGAGGCGGATTATAGAGATCATCTGAGTCTTGGCAAGGCCTATTTTGATCTTTTATTCTGTTTGATTATTAATGCGACAATAAAGGATCGATTAGGTGATCATTATCACTGTATATCTGTCTGTTGGGTAATTTAGACCGAAAAATAGATCCTTTGCGCATGTAGTCCTCTGCGCCAAATCATATTGAAAGACAAAATTTATCAACAATTGTTGGTGCTATGCTAATATGGCGCACATATTAAGCGACCAAACAGTGTGAGTATGAGCCAAGCGTTATTATCTGCCAACAAACTAACCTGTATAAGAGAAGAACGCATTCTTTTTGACGAACTTAGTTTTGATGTCTTCGCTGGCGACCTAATTCAAATAGAAGGTCCCAATGGAGCAGGCAAGACAAGCTTATTGCGTTTACTTGCCGGATTATCACGTCCTTATGATGGCGACGTCTTATATAGTGGCACCAATATTACCCATTGCCGTGAAGACTATTATAGCGACCTACTATTTATAGGTCATTTAGCTGGTATTAAAGGTGAGCTTTCGGCGCACGAAAATTTACGCTTTAATTTGGTTATGCATGATGATAGTTGCCTTGATATTGATCACGCACTCTCAGTGGTTAAACTTACAGGCTTTGAAGATACGGTTGCCGCCCATTTATCTGCGGGGCAAAATCGGCGCATTGCCCTGGCTAGGCTTTGGCAAACTGACGCTAAGGTATGGATTTTAGATGAGCCCTTTACCGCAATAGACAAAGCCGGCGTCGAGCAATTAGAACGTCTGATTATTTCGCACATTGATAACGGTGGCGTTGTCATATTTACCAGTCACCAAGACATTAATCTAGGTAAGCAGCGCTTACGAAAAATCGAACTCGATTACACCTTCTATTAACATGAGTTATTAAGTCGACTAATGAATCAACCTACTTCCTATGCACAAACCTTCTATAATGTATTCAAAAGAGATATGCAGGTGGCGGTGCGCAATAAAGGCGACGTCATTAATCCGCTAATATTTTTGATTATCGTCATTACGTTATTCCCACTAGGTATTGGCCCCGAAACAGCCGTATTAACGCGCATAGCACCGGGTATTATTTGGGTCGCGGCATTGCTCGCTGCATTATTATCGCTAGAGCGTTTGTTTAAGAGTGACTTTGTTGATGGCAGTCTTGAGCAAATGTTATTAAGCCCTCAACCTCTCTTTATTATGGTGTTTGCCAAAATCACAGCTCATTGGCTGTTAACTGGCGTTCCTATTATCATTATTGCGCCTTTACTTGCCATGATGCTGCATATGGAACAATCCGCCTACCCCGCCTTGTTGATCACCTTATTATTGGGCACACCAATCCTTAGTCTGATTGGCGCCATCGGTGTTGCATTAACAGTGGGCATTAAAAAGGGCGGTGTATTGCTGAGCTTGTTAATATTGCCAATGTATATTCCCGTATTAATTTTTGCCACCGGCGCGATTGAAGCGGCGTCGGTTAATGTGCCTTATTCTGGACATGTTGCTATAATGGCAGCGCTATTAATTGGTGCTTTAACACTAGCCCCTTTAGCAACAAGCGCAGCGTTAAGAGTCAGTACTAACTAATTTTAATTTTTTATATTTACGAGACATATTTATGTGGAAATGGTTACATCCATACGCAAAACCAGAACGTAGTTATCAGCTAGCCTCAACGTTATTGCCGTGGTTTACAATATCTAGCATCATCGTATTGATCATTGGCGTAGTATGGGCACTTGCATTCGCCCCCGTAGATATTTATCAAAAAGATTATTATCGAATTATCTATATTCATGTGCCAGCCGCGACGTTATCAATGAGCGTTTATATGGCAATGGCCAGCGCTACTTTTATTGGTATGGTATGGCAATTGAAATTGTCTGACGCGGCAGCAGCTGCGATGGCACCAATTGGTGCAACGCTAACCACCATTGCCTTGGTCACAGGTGCAATTTGGGGCGCTCCGTCGTGGGGAACGTCATGGGTATGGGACGCTCGCTTAACGTCATATTTAATCCTATTATTTATCTATTTGGGCATTATTGCGCTGCAAAATGCCTTTGAAGATAAAGTATTGGCAAGTCGCGCCGCTGGTATCTTAACTATTGTTGGTGCGGTAAACATTCCTATTATTAAGTATTCGGTAGAGTGGTGGAATACACTGCATCAAGGTGCCACGATTTCTAAATTTGAACAGCCGTCGATGGGTGACGACATGTTGTATCCGCTGTTGATCAACCTGTTTGGTTTCGCCTTAATGATCGCCGCCTTGTCTATCGTGCGTTTTAGAAACGAAGTGCTTGCTCGTGATTCTATGCGTCCTTGGGTGAAAGAACTGGTCGCTAAGGAGTGTAAATAATGCATTTTTCAAACTTTGCAGATTTCATCGACATGGGTGGTTACGGCTTTTACGTTTGGTTAGCTTACGGCATTACTTTTGGCCTTTTATTAATACTAACCCTCAGCAGCATATTTAAGCGGAAATCTCTCTTTAAAGAGATTAATGCCAAGCAGCGCCGCGATGAAAAATTACAAAAACTTAGAGCAGGAAATAAAAACCATGAACCCTAGACGTAAGCAACGACTCGCCATTGTCTGCAGCATCATATTAGGTGCCGGCGGCATCATAGGATTAGTGCTTTATGCGCTTAGCCAAAACATCGATTTATTTTATATGCCCCATGAAGTGGTCCATGGCAAGGATGATAATAAAGTGAAACCCTTTATCGGCCAACGCATTAAAGTCGGTGGCATGGTTAAAGTGGGGTCGGTCAAGCGAAACAACGACGATCTTAAGGTTTCCTTTGTCATTTTTGACAAAACTGAAGAGATTACGGTGACGTACGAAGGGCTACTACCCGACTTGTTTCGTGATGGGCAAGCGATTGTCGCCAACGGAAATCTTGTCTCACCACGCGTTGTTAAGGCATCTGAAGTATTGGCCAAACACGATGAGCAATACACCTCACCAGAGATTGCTGAAGCAATGAAAAAACAGTACTTGTCAGACAGTACCGAAAAGCCAGCTTATAATTACTAGCAGCGTGTTGCTTGTACAAAAATAGCCTCATTTATTTGGGGCTTTTTTATGTTCTCTCTTAAGTAATGTAAGGAAACGTCTGTATTTGTAAAGCAAAGTAAAGTCCTGTTTTTGACAGAACCAAATCGTCAGTTACTGCTCTATGGCATGTCGTGTTATTGGAACAAGCCAAACACCACATTTTTCTACCCAACTAATTGAGCACAAAAATGAGTAGTAACTCACTGTCTAAATTTATAAAGACACCCCTTATTGTCGCCACTCTTGCGATTATCGCGCTTGCAGAGTGCTCATCAAGCGACTCTGACGAAACCACGGGTTACGTTATTTTTTACAACGCATCTGCTAACGCACCCAGTATCTATTTAACCGTTGATGAAGATATTGAAAACGATGATTCGGCAGATCATGTAGAACGTACTTATTATAGTGTCGCCTTTGGTCAATCAAGTGGCGTGATGGCGATAGCGCCAGCCGTGAAGACTTACAAATTATTGTAGAAGACTCCACCAAGATCACCAAGGACGATACCCAGCTATTGGTATTATCCGGCGATATATCTTCGCCAACAATTCATAGTTATGAGATTGAATATATTGACGATGACAAAGATGATGAAGACAGCTTGTTAAACATGATCTCAAGCTATGATGCATTAAATATCTATTTATCCAAAGAAGATGAGAGCTTTGCCGAGGCGACATTATTGGGGGCAATGGACTTCGCTCAAATGTCTGACAACATGAAATTCGAGCAAGAAGATTACATTGACTATATTACGTCGTCGTTAAGCAATGAAATAATCTATCAATCAGACGCGCAATATCTAATGGAAGTCAGAGACAGTCTTAATCAAGATACCTCTGCATTAACACTTGATTGGATAAAGAATGCCAATACGGTGGAATATCCGAATACGACGGCCAAAGCGCAACTGAAAGTTTTTAACGCGATTAAGAATCATGATTTATTGCCAAATTATCAAGGCGACTTTGATTTTCACTTTGGTGATGTTGATGATACGCCAGAATTTAGCAGTGTTAGCTACGGACAATTAAGCGACCTGCTTATCGTTAAACATGCCGATTATAGTGTTGAATTAGTCTCCACAGCAGAGCAAACATCACTGATCGACAATCATTTATTAACCCTAGGCAAAGACGTTAATAAAACCGCATTCTTTTACCTAATAGAACAAGATGTTGATAACGATAACGACGGTGATGTGAATGAAAATGGTGACGGTATTGTCGATGAAATCGAAGTATCTATTCAATCATTAGTCGTTAATAACAGTCAGCGTACCAGTATTTATGACCACCAGCTGCAAATAATAAACTTAGCTGACGACGATGAGTTCACTCAGGTGAAATTCTATTTTGTAAAAAACAATGAACTTCTCGATACCGCCAGCACAAAAACTACCGTTAACTTCGGCGCAGCAGACACGGTAACATTGCTAAATAATACTTATACAATTTACGCGATTGCTAATGTTGATAACATCGACATTATTTTGGCCAGGGAATAGTTAACACTAGATGAAACGAGCAAAGAATTGTTCTTAATTCTTGATACCACATCGAGCGAGCAGTATTCGATGTCATTTATCAATCAAAACTAATACCAATTACATTAAGTAAGCGTTCTTGTTGTGCGAAGGGAAAATAAACTAGAACAAGNCGCTCGATTGAGTAATAGCTAGCTATTGGGATTGAGAGCAACGCNGTTATCGTTAATTTTAACCAGCACAAGTGGGCAATTATTTAGTGTAATTGGTATAATCCTTCATCATTGAAGCTAATGATGAAGGCTTAGTTTAGAAATGAAACACCAGTGACTTAGTCAGTCTCTGGCGTTTACTTTTTGATTACTTATGGAAAGGACGTGATAATTCGTTAACAGCTTTAATAAAGACACCAGCATGTTCAGGATCAACATCTAAGTGAATACCATGACCTAGATTGAATACGTGACCGGTATTATCTTGACCGTAGCTTTCTAATATCGTTTGCACTTCTTGGCGAATACGTTCAGGAGATGCATACAACATAGAAGGATCCATATTGCCCTGCAAGGCAACCTTGTCACCAACACGCGCTTTAGCTTCGTCAATATCGATAGTCCAATCTAAGGCAATCGCATCACAACCTGTGGCAGCGATTTCTTCGATCCATTGACCACCGTTCTTGGTGAATAGAGTAACCGGAACACGGCGACCTTCATTTTCACGAGTTAGGCTATCAACAATTTTTGCCATGTAACGCAGTGAGAATTCACGATAATCACGAGGTGATAAAATGCCGCCCCATGTATCAAAGATCATCACCGATTGTGCACCCGCTGCAATCTGTGCGTTCAAATACAAAATAACCGAATCAGCTAATTTATCTAACAATAGGTGCAATGTTTTTGGTTCGCTAAACATCATACGCTTGATCTTGGTAAACGCTTTAGACGTGCCACCTTCAATCATGTAAGTCGCTAAGGTCCATGGGCTACCAGAGAAACCGATTAATGGAACACTGCCATTTAGTTCTTTACGAATGGTACGAACAGCGTTCATCACATAGCCAAGTTCGTCTTCTGGATCTGGAATACCAATCTTTTGCACATCACGCAAACAAGTAATAGGACGATCAAAAACAGGACCTTCACCGGTTTCAAAACGCAAACCTAAGCCCATCGCGTCTGGCACGGTAAGAATGTCAGAGAATAAGATTGCCGCGTCTAAGTCATAACGACGAAGTGGCTGCATGGTGACTTCACAAGCAAAGTCAGCATCACGGCACAAAGACATGAAGTCTCCAGCGTGTGCGCGCAGCTCGCGATATTCAGGCAAATAACGACCGGCTTGACGCATCATCCACACTGGCGTTTGGTCAACAGGTTGCTTTAAAAGCGCGCGAAGATAACGGTCATTCTTTAACTCGGTCATGTATGTAGTTGTCCTAAATTGAATAAGATAAAAATTTTGCGATATTGTAACATCGACGTCAACGAAAAAACCACTGGTGGCGTTAAATCACTTCATTTTTAAGACGTGCTCGATCATTTCTCTGGCAATTGTTTGATTACTTGGTATTTCAGGCAAATTACTGGCGTCGAACCAATCGGCAGCGATGAGTTCATTAGGCTCTATTTTTATCTCACCACTGTCATAATCACACAAATAAGCAATCATCATATTATGCGGAAAAGGCCAAGGTTGGGAGCCAAAATAGCGAATGTTTTTCACGGTTAAACCGACTTCTTCCAACACTTCTCGTGCCACGGTTTGCTCAAGGCTCTCACCCACTTCCACAAATCCGGCCAACACAGAATAAACACCACCTTGATGTCGCTTATTTTGAGCCAATAGTATTTTCCCGTCTTTAACCACCGCCATAATGACCGCTGGTGATATTCGAGGATATGCACGATGACCACAGCCTTTACACTGACTAGCGACTTCCCAAGCAATGCTAAACATGCGCTGGCCACACTGACCACAAAATTGATGCGTGCGAATAAAATTGGCCACTTGGCAAGCCCGCCCGGCCATCAAAGATAACTCATGAGGTAATGAGGCCATCAACGCACGTAAATCAAGCCAATGATTTTGGCTTGATGCTAATTCGATTGTTTGGTGCTGTAAATCAATTAAAATACAAGGTTTACTATCGTGATAGCCGAGTAAATAACTGGGACATTGTTGATCAAATTCAAAATCTATATCGCGCAATTTCCCTCGCGGCAATAAGCCCTCAGAGCACATCATTAACTGATTATCGCGACAAAAAAACCAAAGCGCACTTCTCTCTGCGTGCAAGCGTTTAATTTTTTTCATTAACCTACCTTAAAATTTGTTACTGGCAATTGCTACTTACGCCACAGAAAGCAGCAAAAATACGCCATTGTGTTTATATCAGTCACTCTTAAATTTACTTATTATTTTTATGCTAAGGTAAAAAAATGCCAATATTTAACTGAATTATAAACATATTGAGCTTTGAACAATAGTTTACTCGATAATGATTGATTTAATGGCCAGCATATCTTAACTTAAGACTAAGTAACTAACACGGAGACTCTTCTCATGCTAAAAAAAGTCGAACTCGCACAACAGCAGTGGGGAGGTTCAAATCAGCTAATTGATGCTTGGCTTAACAAACGCCAAGAGCTTATAGTCAATTATTGCCAGATTGCAGGGATCGCACCATTTGAACAAAATATACAACAGCTACCCGCTGGACAAGACATTTCTGAATTTTGTAATCGACTAGTTGATTATGTATCAACGGGTCACTTCGAAATTTATCGAGAAGTCGTATCACAATGCGAAATTCATGGCAAAGAAAGCCTAAATTATGCTGAAGAGCTGATTCCTAAGATAAGCTACTCGACCGATATCTCATTAGAATTTACTGACAAATATGCCGACACTAATGATACCGAGATGGTGGACTTAGATGCGCATCTATCGACGCTAATTGAAGGGCTGGAACAGCGTTTCGAATTAGAAGATTTATTATTGTCAAATCTACATGAAAAGCATCATCAATCGGTTTAGCATTGTTGCATTGTTGCATTGTTGCATTGTTGCATTGTTGCATTGTTAATAAAACCATCGCTCGAAAAAAGGGCCTAACTCAATGAGTTAGGCCCTTTTTATTTGCTATTGATTAGCGAGTTACTTTGTCGCTTTAGTCACAGCCAGTAATTCAACTTCAAATACCAATACCGAGTTAGCAGGGATAGAACGTTGTGCACGTTCACCATAGGCTAATGCTGAAGGAATGGTAAATTCAAATTTAGCACCAGGCTTCATTAATTGTAAACCTTCGGTCCAACCTGCAATGACGCCGCTTAATGGGAATGAAATAGGATCGCTGCCAATAGAGCTATCAAATTCAGTACCGTCGGTTAGCGTGCCTTTATAATGCACTTTTACCGTATCGGCAGCAGCAGGAACTTCGCCTTCACCAGCTTTTAATACTTTATACTGTAAGCCTGACTTAGTGGTGGTAACGCCCTCTTTTTTCGCATTTTCAGCTAAGAAAGTAATGCCCGCTACGATTGCTTTTTCAGCGTCAATTTTTGCTTTTGCAGCTAACTCTTCCGCTTGCGCTGCACGCGCTTCATTGATTTTCTTGTCAAACGCCATTAACGCTTCTTTAACTTGATCATCATTTAGCGCAGACTTGTCTGCCATTGCTTCGCTGAAACCACGAAGTACAAGTGCTTTGTCGGTAACAATACCCATTTCTTTTTGCTGTTCAATGCTCTTGTTAATGTAAGTCGCAACAGATACACCAATAGCGTAAGCGGCTTTATCGTCTTCGGTCTTAAATTCAACAGCAGCAACTGGTGTTGGCGTGACAGCGACTTCTTGTTTTTTTTCATTACATGCGGTTACGGCTAATAGTGCGACGGCAATTGCCGACACTTTAAGAATTTTGTTCATCAAACTACCCTATTAAATATCAAAATACAGCAAAAAAAACATGCTGAAAACAATCAAACCTAAGCTAATACCCATAATCAATGGAGATGTAGGCTTTGTAACGCTCTAAAAACCAATCTACTGCGTTGCGCTCAATCCCAATAGCCAGCTATTAGTCAAT
>JABSRV010000040.1 GCA_013214905.1 Psychrobium sp.
GGACCGCGCTTGTTCATTGCCGGACCCATTTTTACAGTGGCTGGTGGCCACCCTACCAATAATAAACGCATCCCAAGCTGGGTTATTGATCGCATGACCGTGCAATCTGACGATCCAGACTACGTGACAAAAAAGGTTGCTCAGTTAGTAGAGCAAGGCATCGACGGCATTAAGATTGTTTATCAAAGTCACACCAGTGAGCAGGGCGATGTGATCATGCCACGCATGTCAAAAGACACCATGCTTGCATTAACCAGTGCAGCGCGTAAGCACGGATTATGGGTAGCGGTGCATTCAGGGTCGGCGCAAGAAACCGAAGACGTTATTGCAGCTGGCATAAACACCATTGAACATGGCATTCGCCATGGCAACCTTATTGAAGTTGATATGGTAAAGCGGATTGTACAAAACAATATTATTTACGTGCCTACTTTAGGGCGTGAGCCTCAAGGACACTTAAATATAGCGACCTTAAATAAAACGGGCATTATGTTTGGTGTTGGCACCGACTCTCCAGTTGAAATGAGCGATGGCAACAGCTATCACAGTGAACTATTACGCATGGTTAACGCAGGTGTATCAAATGTCAAAGCGCTAATATCGGCCACTAGAAATGGCGCTGCCGCGTTAGGGAAATCAGATCAATTAGGCACCATTGAAGTGGGTAAGTTTGCAGATATTTTGTTGGTGGACGGCAAACCTTGGCAGGATATAACGCAACTTAAAAACGTTGAAATGGTGATTTTGTCTGGCCGGATCGCATTTGATAAATAAGCTAAATTTGGATTGGGTCGTGATAGACTGAGCCATATATCCATGATTAGTCAGCTTTTGGAAATGCATGAATTTATTGAGTAAAATACGTCATTTTTTAATACCAACACATAAAGATATCAACTATTCCGCTTATATCAACTTACTGTTCTTAAGTTTGTTCTTTGGTAATTTGTATTTTAGGCCAGTGCATGGCATTGAATTGGCGATAGTCATTGTTGGACTGGTATTGTTTTTTGTTTTGTACTTTAGAGCGTTGTTAGCCAAGCCTCAAACACTCTATTACTACATCGCGGCTATTTGTATTATTGGTGTGGCGTTGTCTGAAATTAATACCGGGGCGAGTATTTTCTTCGTCTATGCCGCCGCGTTTAGTGGTTTGTGTAAGCAGCGAAAAAAGTCCTTTGCCACGCTATTCTCGGTACTACTATTTATTGTTCTTTATAGCGTGATTACCGACAAATCGAGTTATTTTTGGATACCTGCAATCTTTATGTCGCTGACTTTTGGTTTGTTTAATATTCAACAATCTGAGATTTTAAAAAAGAATCAAGCGCTAGAAGAATCGCAACAAGAAGCTAAGTTGCTGGCTAAAATGGCCGAACGTGAACGTATTAGTCGCGATCTTCATGATTTGTTGGGGCATAGTTTGTCTGTTATCACCTTAAAGTCAGAGTTGGCGGGCAAGATGATTGACAAGGGATTGTCGCAAGAAAAGATCAGGGCAGAAATAAAAGCGGTCGAAGAGTTATCAAGGAAAACCTTAGCCCAAGTGAGAGACGCCGTTAAGGGCTACAACGTTGCAACGATTACTGGCGAATTACTGCAAGCTAAAGTGGCGACACAAGCGGCTAGTATTGAGCTGATAGCCAACATTGAAGACGTATCATTAACCGCGAAAACTGAATCGCAATTGGCACTGATTATTAGGGAAGCGATAACGAATGTTATTCGCCATGCTGACACGCAAAAGGTTTGGATAACGCTAAACCAAGAAGCTGCTCAGCTAATTTTGTGCATTAAGGATCAGGGACAAATGAGTTCAACAAAGGAAAATTCAGGCATGCAAAATATGCGCTCACGAATTAATGAACTTGGCGGGGATATGAGAATTGAACGTGTGCCTAATACGCAATTACAATTTATTATGCCCGTAGTTATTGGATAGACATTAAATGATAAAAATACTCATCGCAGAAGATCAATCAATGGTGCTTGGCGCATTGTCTGCATTGCTCGATATGGAAGACGATCTTGACGTTGTGGTTAAAGCGCAAGATGGCCAAGATGCGTTAAGCAAAGCGCAACAACATGATATTGATATTGTGTTAACCGACATTGAGATGCCGCGTATGACCGGCATTGAATTGGCGCAAGCATTACAAAAAATGAAGCATCCAGCCAATGTCATGATTTTAACGACATTTGCCCGAGGCGGTTATCTTCGCCGTGCGATGGCAGCTGGTGTCAAAGGCTATTTACTCAAAGATGCACCGTCTGATTCACTGGCCGACGCCGTCAGAAAAATTCATGCGGGTAAGGTGATAGTCGCGCCAGAATTAGTCACCGAAGCATGGGCTGCAGATGATCCGCTCACCGACAATGAACGTAAAGTATTGCGCCTAACACTTGAAGGGCATTCGACTAAAGAAATTGCCGAATTGATCTTTTTATCCGCCGGCACCGTGCGCAATTATTTATCGGAAGCAACCTCTAAATTGGCCGCTAAAAACCGCATTGAAGCCGCTCGCATCGCCAAGCAAAAGGGGTGGTTGTAAAGGTATTACCAGAACATGTTTTTCAATAGACAAAAAAAAGGGCTCACATTAGAGCCTTTTTTTTTAATCGGTCGAAAAGTAAATCGATTACTTAATCCATTTATCCGCTTCCAATACGAAGCTCGCTAATACTTTAACGTTTTGATTAAGTTGTGATTTTAAGCGTGGTGCCAGTTTAGGTAATAGATAATCAGGGTGATCGAATTTAGTGTGCCAAATTTCGCCCCATTGCTTTTCTTTCTTACGATCGCATGCGCCAATGTTCTTTTCATCGAAACAGGTCCAATATTCTTTGTCGGCAATTTGTGAATAGCCGTCGTTGCCATTCTTTCCTTTAATCGCAAAGTTAGTCGCTTCTAAATAAGCTGTTTTAATGCCATTACACGCAAATGGGGCATGATCAGACCAGTCGCCTGTTTCGCCTTGCGGATAACCTTTAAATGCATCATGTAGCAAGTGAGCGCTGTCGCCGTACAGTCGGGTTGAAACCGCGCGTAAACCTTCGCGTAATTGCGGTGAACTTTCAAAGTTAGCTTCTTTAACATAATCACATGTATAAGGCTTGGTTAATGGGCTATGCACATATAATTTATCACCACCGATAATGGTGTCTAAATTTATCATCGCCACCACATTATTAAGAGGTTTGTCATCGCGATTTACGTAAGCCTTTGAGCCTTTTAAGCCATTTTCTTCTGCGCCAAACGCAATTAAGCGCACGCTAAAAGGTAATTTTTTTCCTTTTAAGTCATTCGCTAATGCAAGCAAAGCCACCATGCCCGAACCGTTATCTAAAATGCCTAATGAACCACTTTTAGCGCCTTTGGAATCATAATGTGCGCCAACCACCAAAATCTGCTCAGATGTGCCTTTAATATCGACCACTAAATTAGATGACTTAATCATGCCTTTTTTTGTTTTATATTCAAAAGGAAGTGTTTTCACTTGATAACCAAGCGTCGTCCATTGCCCTGTGAGCCAATTTGCCATCTCACGCTCTTGCTCAGTACCAGCAAGACGAGGCCCCATTTTTTTAGACACCTCAACTAAGGCTTCAAATTGATCCCACGCATAACTCGGCGAATCGCCGTGAGCAAGCACTTGATGACTACTGGCTAATAAACCTAAAGCAAGAAATAAAGTTGTTTTTTTCATGGGGAAACTATCCGGTTTTTAAAATTATGCGGAGAATATACAACGTTTTAAAACAACAGCCAAGTGGAGTAGCAGGGTAGGTTAAGTTGTTCAGTGATAAATAGTGAACTAGGTTAGGTCTAATAATAATTGCGGATACTTCAAGTTATGCGCCTAACTATTCTTAGTAAAAATTTGTACCAATCCTTTTTTTGTGTATTATTAAATATAATTAACATTTACTGAACCATCACAAATTCGTAGAAAATTGTGTGAATGTTATATTGTAGTTAAATGTACTGTTTAAAATTAATCAAAATATTAAAGGACTAATAATGAAAACGAACTTGAAGTTACTTACCGCGTTAATATCTGCATCACTCGTCTCTATCTCTGTCAGTGCAAAAGATAACCATTCATATGGTCATGACAATGTGTCTGATAAAGTTGTTTCAGAGCAACGCGCTAAGCTTGCTCAAAACACTAAAGGCAAAGGATTTGGCCCGCAATCACCAAGAGACATTGATAGTATAGTTGGTCAAAATACACGATTATTTGGAACAGCCCCAGCCTCAAGAAATATGAATTTGTGCAACATTCATTTTCATAAAAATGCAGAGCATAAAGGCGGCGAGTTTGCGACATATGCAGGTAACGGTGATGGACATGGTTATCAAAGTGGTTATAAGTTTTCGGGAAAATTAAGCGCACTTGAGTTAAAGCCAACGAAATATGATGTTTGCCCAAGTAAGCATGGAGGTTTAGCATCAGGTGATACCATCGAAGTGCATTATGTTCATTCAACAGCTCAAGTAACCCCCGGAGCCACCTTAGGTGCTTGTCTAAGTGATGCGATTAAAAATCCTCAACTACGTGTAGAAACTCAAGTTTACGTATTAGTAAATGACAAAGCAGCATTGAATTTTGGCACATTAACCAAACACGGCCAAAAGAATGGTCTTTATCAGCCACTTAACATCCCAACCAATACCGGTTCACCTGTGCAATATGCAGGGTCAACCACAGGTCCTGGCTACAATGAAAAAGGATCGCCTTTACAAGTTTCTTGGAGCGTAAGACCGAAAGTTGCAAAAGTAAATATCAGCTCTGTAGCTCAGTGGTGTAAAGGCAATACATTTAAAGAAGATCATGCACATGGCGTAAGAAACTTAGTCGTTAACCCTGATTTATTGTCTAACAATAGATAATGAAATTGGGATAATTAATTCGTCTTATTCAAGATTATTCAAATAAACAGCTCACTAGTTACTTTAAACGGTAAATGGTGAGCTGTTTTTTATGAGTTGCAGGGGGATTGTACCGTAGGGTAATTGTTTGATTTAAAAAGTTAAAGCTCAACCAACGCCTTTGTACCAACTTAGGCTGCCCTGATGGGCGTCTTGTCGGAATTTATTGGCCACACCCGCAACGTTGCCATAATGACGGTGATTTTCTTGAACGGTTGCTAGTCAAATTCCGTGCTACATCGCTAACTTTTATAATATATTTTCTTCATGTGGATATCATGAAATAGCAAATAAAGCGTTTTCAATGATCACGGATGCATATATGTCTTTTACTTATTTTGGTTAGATCATTCTTGGGTTTCCGTGATGTATTGCCACCCTCACCACAATAGAGTTAAGTTAATTATTATAGTTAGCATTGCTAATTTGGAGCGCACATTAATTCAAGGATGGATAATACAAATGTTACAAAGTGATAAGTTAATAAAAATAGCAGCGGTACTGCGCGATCCCTACTGAAATCAGCCGACTTACCCCAGTCAGTTTTTAAAATATCCCCTACTTAGAAATACGCTCAATAGAATCTTCGCCATGTTAACCCAGTAAGAGAAAAATACGACTAACTACCATTGCGCGTTGGATATTGATAGATTCCACAGCCTATCGCTCTGGTTTTTAATTCAAAATATGAGATGAACAAAATATGTAAAAATCACTCATGAGGGACAAAGAAATAGAATTCTTACAAAATTTAAAAACTAGAACCAAGATATTAACCGGTTCTGCCATATTACTCGCTTTTATCTTGCTGATTGGTGGTGTTAGCTTCTTTAATATTAACTCGATTGTAGCAACGAATGAGCAGGTCAATCATACGCACATTGTCCTCTCTGAAGCCGAAAGTATCATCGGTTCTGCGGTTGATATGGAAACCGGCATGCGCGGTTATCTGCTCGCCGGAAAAACGGATTTTCTGACTCCTTATAATAATGGCGAAATTGCAACCTATCAGAAAATTAATGAATTAAAGAAAACGGTGAGTGACAATCCTAAACAAGTTAAACGTCTAGAACAAATAGAAACGATACTCAAAGTCTGGCAACAAGAGGTAACTGAGCCAACGATAGCTTTACGTACCGAGATTGGTAATTCGCAGACCATGAATGATTTGAGTCATCTAGTCGGTGAAGCGAAAGGAAAGGTCTATTTTGACAACTTCCGCGGCCAAATAATCAAGTTCATTGACAGAGAACAAGTATTATTGACTAGCCGCTCTAGTAAAATAACGCAGCGTAATGCATTAGCTTCTATCAAGTGGGTTACTCACACTTATGATGTTATAGCGACCGCAAATAATATTCTTGCCTCTGCGGTGGACATGGAAACTGGTATGCGTGGATACCTCCTGGCAGGAAAGGAAGATTTCCTCGCGCCCTATACCGCTGGCTAAACAACATTTTTTAAGTTAGTTAACGAATTAAAACTGACCGTAAGCGACAATTCAAAGCAAGTTGTATTGCTCAACCAAATTGAAAAAAACATCCAAGAGTGGATATCAAATATTACCGAGCCAACCATAGCGATGCGAAGGGATATCGGTGACGCTAAAACCATGCAAGACATGGCGCAACTTGTCGGACAAGCGAAAGGCAAAGTTTATTTCGACGAATTTCGCGGACTGATATTGGCATTTAAAGCCGAAGAATCTATGCTGATGACACCGCGAGAAAAAGCCAATAAAACAACGGTTAGCAACATGTTAATGTTAGTTATCGTATTAATCGTTAGCGCATTTCTTATTGGGGTTACGATAGCTTGGGTCATTGCAAAAGGTGTAGCCAATCCACTGGTGAAAATGACCTCTATCATGCAAGATCTTGCACAAGGCAATCTTCAAGTCGACATTCCTGGGCTACCAAGGAAGGATGAAATTGGCGACATGGCTCAAGCCGTCATTGTCTTTAAAGGTGCTGCTATGACTAAGGTGAAAACTGACAAAGCGACCAAAGAATTGGCCAATTTGGCCAGCGCGCTGCGAGTATGTCAGGCCAATGTAATGTTGGTAGATGATAATTTGTCTATTGCTTATACCAATGATCAACTGTACAAGTTAATGAGTAATAGACAGCAAGAGCTACAACAAAAATTGCCAGACTTTAACGTCGATAACCTAATTGGTATGTCGGTCAATAAGTTCCATCGTACTTTATCCTCTATCCAGCAATGCTTAACCTCAGGAAGGTCTGAATATAAAACTGAAATAGTTATTGGCGAGCTGACCTTTGCGATAATAGCTTCACCATGGATAGCTGCTGACGGCGAAGCCTTAGGTATTGTTGTCGAGTGGGAAGATCGCACCGAAGAAGTGTCGATTGAGCATGAAGTTGCTAATGTTGTGCAAACAGCGTCAAGAGGCGACTTCAGCCAACGTATCAAGCTTGAGGGTAAAGCTGGTTTCTTCCATGATGTAAGCGCCGGTATTAATAATCTGACAGATGTCATACAAAATGTGGCTGATGACCTAGCTCACAACCTTCAGGCATTATCCAATAGCGACCTCACCGCCCGTATTACTACGGATTACGAAGGTGTCTTTCTACAGCTTAAGGAAGATTATAACGCGACTTCAGAAAAATTAGCTCAAGTTGTTGGTACTATTAAAGTTGTGTCCGAAGAGGTTAATGGTAATTCAAATGATATGGCGACTATTTCCAAAGGACTTGCTGAACGTGCCAGTGCACAAGCTGCAACATTGGAGCAGACATCAGCCGCGATGGAAGAGTTATCTATCACAGTCAGAAGCAATGCCGATCAAGCCAAATCTGCCAGTATTGCATCACGTGAGACCCACGAAATTGCCGCCCAAGGCAAAAAATTGGTCAATGAGGCCGGCGAGGCAATGAGAAAAATAAATGTGTCTTCTAAAAAGATAGCAGAGATTATTACGGTTATTGATGAAATAGCTTTCCAAACCTACTTGCTTTGAATGCCAATGTAGAGGCCGCACGAGCCGGTGAAGCCGGTCGTGGTTTCGCCGTCGTAGCGCTGGAAGTGAGGTCTCTGGCGAAACGCTCAGCTGACTCAGCCAAAGATATTAAATCTCTGATTGAAGAGAGCTCTAAACAGGTGAATGACGGCGTCAAACTGGTAAATTCAACCGAAACTTCACTGCAAAGCATCTATGATTCTATTGATGATGTGACCAGCGTCATCAACCAAATTTCTGACGCCAGTACTGAACAAACCATTGGTATTGATGATATACGCACCGCCATTTTGAATTTGGATCAATTGACCCAGGAAAATGCCATCATGGCGGATGAAAGTAGTAATGCATCGCTATCTATTCAGGGGAAATCGGTGGAATTAGACGATACAGTGGCATTCTTTAAACTCGATGATAACGATTATTCGGAAAAAACTACAACATCTAAAGGCGATAGGTCATCAAAGCGTAAAATATATGGAAACCGTAAAAACTCGACAAGCAGCGCTGTTCCTATCTAGAAAAGATAAGGCTATATCCTAAGTGTTGTTCTGTTTATGCCTATAAAAAATGATTGTGGGCAGACGGAATGGCACTTAGTTAACCGGTTATTAGTGGTTATTTAATATTTTTTTGAATGGCCATTTATTATCAGACATTGCCTAGCTGCGTGCCTTGGTAGCAAGATATTTGTGCCAATCTTTCTTTAGATACGCTCTTTATCAACAGACAGCACCACGTGATAATGGTTCGATATAATGGCGTAAGCGGCTATATCTATTGATAATACTTCAGATATTAATCATAAGCGGTCGACGATCTATTGTCTACGATGCTCATCAGTGCGCCCACTATATTTATCTCTGTCAAACAAGAAAGAGCGTCTGATACGGCGATTAATAACATGATAATAAGAAATAGAGTTCAAATCGATTAACCAAATTTTGGCACTTAGAAAATGAATTCGGGTGTTTTAATAAGTCGAATAACATCATATACTTAATGGAGAAATTATAAAGACTATATTAGAGGCAATGATGTATAAAAAATATTTCACTAAGTTAGTGCTGATCCTAGCTGTCGTAACAATGGTCAGCGGTTGTTGGGGTGAAGATCCAGCATTACTGGAACTTGATGCGTTTATTGCGAAGCAGCAAGTTGACAAGAGTAGTGCGCAATGGAAACAAAATTTAAAGAAACCACCGCAATTGATATTTAGCGCTGATACGCGCTATCTGTGGCAGCTCGAAACTAATATTGGCAACCTAACTATTGAATTAATGAGTGATACTGCGCCGATGCATGTTTCGAGTACTATGTATTTAACCCGATTAGGTTTTTATGATGATATTGTTTTTCATCGAGTGATCCCGGGTTTTATGGCGCAGGGTGGTGACCCTAAAGGCGTTGGCACCGGTGGTCCAGGTTATCAATATAGCGGTGAATTCAATGGCGGCTCGCACGACCAAATTGGCATATTGAGTATGGCTAATTCAGGACCTAACACCGACGGTAGTCAATTCTTTATTACGTTTAAGCCGACGCCATTTCTTGATGGTCGTCATACTGTCTTTGGTAAAGTGATCAGTGGTTTGAACACGCTAACTCAAATGGAAACGTTGGGCTCGCCCCACGGTAAAACCAGTAAACTACTTAAGATCAATCAAGCAAAAATTATTGTGCAATGATTGAACATTGAATTCAAAGAGAAGAAAAGGCCTGAATTATATACAAATAATTGGGCCAGACACTTATAAAACTTATGGGTGTCTAATAATTATTACTATCAGCGAGTGATTTTTCTTTATATCGAAGATCTTTTTCAACGCTTTGATTTCAGCTTTATCAGCCTTGGCCTGTTTCTTTACAGTTTTTGCCTGCTGTTCATCACTTTGCAAGCCTAAAAGACATTGCGCTTTCCATTGTTTTATTTCTTCGGGAAACAACAACCCTTTTGTACGCCTCAATACCATACAGTTTGCCGATAAGATTTAGCACCACATCCGCTTTACCCGTTTTATTTTTACCTTGCACCGCTTTGGCATCGGTGAACTTACGGCGGGCGTGAGCCATGCAGCCTGCTAATTTAGCGTCAGTTTTACCATACGGGGCGTAACCGTCCACTTGCAGATAACCTTGATAGCCTTCGAGGTAATCAACGACGCAAGGTGCCGCGCGTGAATTATGATAATCGTAAAGCACAATACTTGGGATAGTATTCGTTGATGCTTAAGCCACTGGCTTGTTGCTCTACAATGCTCACTTGCTATTGCGGTTGGCTACGCATAATTCTCATAATTTACTCCAAATAATAGTGTGGAGGTAACTTACTGAATTTTAAATCGGTAGTGAATATGCACTTGGCCGGACGCTTACAACCTGTCTCAACAACCACGGCAAACTTTGTTTCGTGAGACCACTGTTTTGATGTCGACTTGTTTTCTGGTACTGGCAGACCTTGTTCTCTAGCTTATTTTCGCCAATTATATAACGTTTGCTCAGAGATGTTTTCTTCGTTTAACACTACCGATACAGATTTATTTAATGGCGGTAATAGCTTGTTTAAAATTGCTTCTTTTCTTTCCCGTGAAAAGCTAGGCATTGCTGTACACCTTTTATATCTGGGTAATTCTACCCTTATTGGTGTACAGATTCATTAAGCCACAATTGTTTTGATCTTAATTTAAACTTTCCTCTAATCTCACTATTTCATCTTGAATAGCAGGTAGGCCTTTCATCCTAAAATTATGCATCGCTATACGTCTTTCAACACAAGGGGTCTTCTGCAAGTAAGTCTTTTTCCAATCGGAAGATAGCAAGTTTCCCTCCAGTAGTTCAGAAAATTCACTATAATATGAAAACATCGTTTCGGCGTAATGAGTATCAGTAATTTTATTAGACTCATCAATTTCTTCAAAGCTCGGTAATCCCTTCTCAAGGCGAGCCTCGTTTGCTTCCTCGTAATAGGTACGAGCTAGCTTTTTTATCTCAATAAAATCTAGTTCTGTTAAATATTCGGACGGATTTAAGCCGTTGAATTCCTCTTCATAATTAGCTGATTTTTTTAGATAAGTATAAATGCTTGAAACATCTTTTCGCATCATACCGAATTCTATATAGGCCAGAGCAGACTTAAGATAACCCTTTACATGTTTCCGGCCTTTCCCTAAACGCTTGGCTTCTCCCGCTCTAACTAAACGATCAATAACTAACAGACTCAATCCAGAAGAAGTATCACCTAAAATAATAAGCTTTTTTGCTGTATAAAATTTAGATTTTTCATCAAACACGTCATTACCAGGCGTACTAAGGATAGTGGTGAGTGCAATCATGTCATCATTATTAGCTAAACGTAGTAAGGTGTCGCTGTCTGCTTCTCTATAAGGGTCAAGATACTCGTCGTTAATGCCGGGAAATTCGTCATTGGGAGCATCAAGACCTCGCATAAGAGCATTTGCCTTACCACCTCTGAAAACGGTATATCCTCTACTCAATTTCCATTCATTTAATTGCTCTTCTGCATAGTCTTCTTCTTCTTCTAATAAATCCTCATGAGCGACACACCAATCACCTCCATAGGAAAGGTTCCGCTCTCCAGAGGATCCTGTTATACGTAGGATTTCCTTATATCGCTCTTTAGCATTATTATTAAGTGTTTGTATAAGCGCTTTAACATCAGTAGACAAATCGTTTTTTCTGACTATTTTTTTCTCAACAATAGCTGTCTGTTTTCCCTCAACAATCACTATCTGTTTTTCAGCATGAACAATGGAATCGTTTTTATCTTCCGTTCCCCAAAAAATAAAGACAACACCGTAAATAAGTGCAACAGTCAGTCCAATTAGTAATACTTTAAACGATACCTTCATATTAATATTCTCTATTCGGTTAATCAATTACAGGCTTTTTCAATCGCCGAAGAACGTTCTACCTTGCACTCAGCAATATAAAGTTGGCCATTAAAATTGAGCTCATTTAGGCATCTTGTGTAATTATCTTTAGTTAAGGTACCGCCAAGGGAACCTTTTATTACTTTATCACCAACTTCGACGCTAAGGTTAACGCTGTAGTTTTTTTCACGTAGACATGCCTCTTTATGTACTGTAGCTACAGCGCGTGCTGGTTCCTTCGTTATTTGCAGTGAACCATGCAGACAGATAGCAATACTTTAGCAATTTTAGACATAACTATTTCCTTATATTAGCAGTAGGAATAACTATCATTCCTACTTTTATTGTCGTTATAGTCGCAATTAAGTACTGGAAGTCAATAGCTTATTTCGGATTGCATCCAGTGTAATTTGGAAAAATGGTTTATTTGTTAAATAATTTTGATGAACGAAAAAGGGATAGGCTTAAATTTCTCAGTGCAATTATCTTCTTTATTGGCTTGGTGGGATATATGCTCATTAAGGCATTTCATTAACCAGAACATTATACAGAGCCAGTAACAAGAGGCCTGTTTTCTACATTAGAAACTAATTAATGGTAGTCGGCATTTTATAAAACGTTATCAAGAAAAAAGCGTAAATTTGCAACGCTTATTAGAATATAAGATGAAAGATGAGTTGGTTATCTCTTCATTTTTTTTGCTTTGGAAGTGAATCTGCCACTCGATAACGTTAACTAATTTCTTGAAACAAATAATGACTAGCCCGCGGTGTTAATTGCTATACACTGCGTTGAACCTAAAAATATGAGAGAAGACTATGAAATACAATCGATTATCCGTTTGTGTTATTGCTGCAATGCTTGCCATTACAGGTTGCCAGTCAGCTAGTGATAACGCGAAAAATACCGCCAATGCTGAACAAAACATTAGACAATCTAATGACATTAAGTTCGAGAAATTCGTGCTTGATAATGGCCTTGAGGTTGTATTTCATACGGATCACTCCGATCCGGTTGTCGCAGTTACCCTAACGTCTCATGTTGGCTCTGCACGTGAAGAGACTGGGCGTACTGGTTTTGCTCATTTGTTTGAGCATTTATTATTTCTTGAATCAGAAAACCTTGGCAAGGGCGGTTTGGACAAACTTAGCGCGCGCATTGGCGGTTCTGGTGCCAATGGGTCAACAAGTCGTGATCGCACTAATTATTATCAAGCAGTGCCGAGCAACGCGTTAGAAAAAATGCTGTGGGCTGAATCAGACAAGCTTGGCTTTTTCATTAATACGGTCACCGAGCAGGTGCTGGCGAAAGAAAAGCAAGTGGTGAAAAATGAAAAGCGCCAAAGCCAAAGCAATCGCCCTTACGGCCATACTTATGCGGTGATTGATAAAACACTTTATCCGGAAGGTCATCCATATAGCTGGCAAGTTATTGGCTCATTAGCCGATTTACAAAATGCGACCTTAGATGATGTAAAAACATTCTTTAAACGCTGGTATGTGCCAAACAATGTAACGCTTGTTGTATCGGGCGACTTTGACACCAAGCAAGCCAAGCAGTGGGTACATAAATATTTTGATGAAATTAAGCGCGGTGAAGATATTGTGCCTAATAAAAAGCAGCCAGTGACATTAACGGCGTCGAAAAAAGTGATGTTTGAAGACAACTTGGCTCAATTACCTGCATTGACGATGGTTTGGCCAACAGTGCCGATTTATCATGACGATACTTACGCACTAGCCGTATTAAGCATCTTGTTAGCAGATGGCAAGTCATCGCCTCTAAATGCTCAACTAGTCGATACCATGAAGGTGACGTCATCTGTAGACGTTGATGGTTATGAGTCTGAATTGGCTGGTCAGTTTATTTTAAATGTCCGTGGTTTTGAGGGCGTTAAGCTCGATAATATAAAACAAGGTATTGATATTGCGTTCGCTAATTTTGAAAAAAATGGCGTTAGCGATACTGACTTAAACCGTATTAAAGCGGGACAAGAAACGGCTTTTTATCGCGGCATCTCAAGTGTGTTAGGTAAAGGGTTCCAATTGGCACAATATAATATATTTGCCAACGATCCAGATTTTATTAACAACAATGGTAAAAAGATCTTAGCGGTTACTAAAGAAGATGTTTTACGCGTTTATCATCAGTATATTAAAAATAAATACTTTGTCGCGACTAGCTTTGTGCCTAAAGGGCAAACTGCATTAGCGTTGTCTGGTTCAAAGCTAGTTACTGTTGAACAAGAACAAATTGTTAACGGTGCCGAGCAATCGTTTGATGCATCACAACAAGCAGAATATGTTAAAACACCGTCAACATTTGATCGCTCTATCGAACCTAAATATGGCAAAGATCCTGTGTTAAGTACGCCAAACGTGTGGCAAAAAACGCTTGATAATGGTCTGAAAGTTTCTGGTATCACCAGCAGTGAAACGCCATTAGTGCAGCTTAATATTGAGTTGGCTGGCGGCATGTTATTTGATGATGTAAGTAAAGTCGGTGTGGCAAATTTGGTCGGCGAGATACTAAACCGCGGTACAAAAACAAAAACGATTACCGAGTTGGAAAATGCCATTAAATCGCTTGGTGCTAATATAGGCACTTATTCTACCGCAGATAGCATCCGGATAACCGCAACGGTACTCGCGAAGAACTACGATGCAACCATAGCATTGATCACTGAAATGTTATTAGAGCCTCGTTGGGACACCGTTGAGTTTGAACAGATTAAACAGCAAATTAGAAATGATTTGTTACAGCAAAGAACAAGTCCTGGTGCCATTGCGAACAATCAGATGAATAAACTGATGTATGGCGCGGATCATATTTATTCCCATAACCAAGCTGGCGATATTAAAACACTTGAAAGCATCACTATTGATGACTTAAAAGCGTATTACGCCGCTAACTTCACGCCAAGTTTAACCACGGTGCAAGTAGTTGGTGATATTGATGAGAAAAAAGTGCTCAATGCATTTACACGCCTTAATAAGCAATGGGCAGCTAAGAAGCGTGTATTTCCGCAAATTAAGCAGCCTACCTTACCGGTAAAATCTGCCATTTATTTTTACGATGTGCCCGGTGCGAAGCAATCACAACTGCGTATAGGTCACCCTGCGTTATTAGCGGACAATGATAATTACTACAATGCTCAGGTGATGAATTATCGACTGGGTGGCGGTAGTTTTGCCTCAATATTGACTCAGCAATTACGTGAGACCAAAGGTTATACCTATGGCGTACGTTCGGGCTTTAATGGCAATAAATACCAAAGTGAGTTCTTGATTAGTTCAGGTGTTAGAAGCAACGTGACATTGGAGTCTATTGCATTAATTAGAGAGCTAACGACATCTTATGGTAAAGACTTTAGCCAACAAGATCTCGACACAACGAAGAGTTTTTACTTAAAGAGTAATGCACGACGTTTTGAAACCTTAGGCGCCAAATTATCTATTTTACGAAACATGGCCAATTATAATTTACCCGCTAATTATGTTCAGTTACGAGCTAATGATATTTCAGCCATGACAGCGTCGTCTGTTAAGGCGCTTGCGAAGCAATACCTACACCCAAATAAGATGATTTATTTGGTGGTTGGTGACGCGAAAACTCAGCTAAAACGATTAGAAGAGCTTGGATTAGGTAAACCTACCTTGCTAAATTAATCTTTGAGCCCTAACGAAAAAGGCCATTATCAAGATTTGATAATGGCCTTTTTTATGTTCACGATTACATGGATGTAGGAGGTAGAGCGAAGCAGGATGCCCGAGCCGAGGATGAACGGTATGCTGCTATGCCACGGTGCCGAATGTTGGTATGCGCTAATACGTTAAATAAGTTAGCGGTACGTCTGTTAATTGGGCTAGCAGTTGCTGGCTTGCGCTTTTTTGCGATACTTGTGCATTACTGCTTTCCATTAGTATGACGCGTCTAATCGCTGAGAATTCTTGTTTGGCTAAATGCAGGCAAATAAGCGCCGATTGCATCGGCGAGAGGCTTGGATTATAAGCGCAATTTTCTGCGTATTGACCGCTATAAATACCATTATCTGTTTCAATCGCAACGCCACTTGGGCTTTTGCTATAAGGGCTAAAACTATTCTTGGTGGCGTTGAGCGCTGAGTCCAATAATGGATCATTAGTTGGGTAATCGTTGTTGCTATTATCATAATAGTTAACGTTGTTGCGTTGTGACTGCATTAAGCGATCACTTACCCCTAAATCGTCGGGACCAAAAGATAGCGGCAATAAGCTGCTAAAGCTGATGGAGGGTTGCAGTGGCAATAATATTTGCAGTTGCTGTGCTTGCGCTAACTCATTAATAAACTGGCGACAATGACCACAAGGTGTGGCGCTGACCGCTAATTTTTCAATTTGTGTTTCACCGTTTAGCCATACATTGGTAATAACGGCTTGCTCGGCATGCACTGTTTGCGACAGAGATTGACGTTCAAATTCTATATTGGCACCTAAATAAATAGCACCCGAACTTGCTAATGCAACACTGCCGACATGGAAGTTTGAAATGGGCGCGTGGCTATAAGTTTGCGCTAATGGCACTAAGTCACGTAATAACAGTTCAATATCTGGTTGATGGCTCAGTAATTTGTCAACTTGCTGTGGGGTGAAAAATGCCTTGAATGTTGCTTTGGTGATCATGCAAGAAATAACATTTTGCAGCGCGGGGTTTAGATGTTGCAAGCTGATGACTTGCTTGTCTAATTTTGGATCATTCAATAAAAGGTGCATGGTTTTGCTCTAATTCTCTTGAGTATATGGCAGAAAAATCCGTTTCTGTCATATATCCAAGAGGAATGAATATAGAGCAGATGGTTGTTAATCTTGTTGTTTTTCTTGTGCAAAATAACTTGGTTTTTTGATGCTAAATCGCGCATCACTTTCGTCACTTTTAGCACGTAATGGCGTATCTAATTCAATATCGTTTGGCAAAATAGCACAAGCAACTGTATGTTGTTCATGATGTTTAACATCAACGATGGTGCCGGCATTACGCCAGTTCTCGCCTAGCTGTTTTTCAAGATTATCACCGACTTTGCAATCAATGTGTGACGATGCGCTCAAAATGTACATTGCGCGTTTATTCAAACCGCGAAAATGCATGCGTGCCACGGTTTCTTGACCAATATAACAGCCTTTTTTGAAGCTAATACCGTCAACCATTTGCAAGTTAAGCATTTGCGGTACAAATAGCCCTTGGCTATCGTGACAAACTTTAGGGGTGCCGCTTAAGATATCTTGTACAAACCATAATGCATGATCTGCTGTGGTAGCTGTAGTTTCACTTAGCGCTTGTTGCAATACGCTAGCTTGTGCTGGACTTGAAATGATAAGCGCGCGAGCAACACCGTTGACCGATTGTGGAAAAAAGCTAATTAAACCCAATGGACTGTCTGTGGTGTCTTCATCATTAGCGAGCGGTTGCTCGATAAATTGTTGTAACCAACTTATAGCGTCGTTACCCGCTAAACCGGTGCAATGAAACTCGTTGCTGGCATCAACGATATCGACTTTCGCGAATACAGCGTATTTTTTTAAGCTGGGTAGGTGTGACACAACATTGTCGATGTCTTGCAAGGCAAGTACGTCATCGTTGTGTTGCAGCAATCTTAATACTGCCATCATTTTACCTTTGGCGTCACATTGCGCGCCTAATAGGCTCTTACGAGGCGTCATATGGTCTACATCACAGGTTAACTGCCCCTGTAAATAACTTTTGTTGTCAGCGCCGCTTAATTTGGTGATGCCGATAGCTAGATCGCTAAACAGATCAAATGAAGTGACAGAATTTAAAATAGACACGGCAAACCTTGATAGATAGTTGATTTTCGATGATCCTAAAGAACAATGGCGCAGTAATCAAAGATTAATGCGCCATATGACATGTTTATTTTAGAGGCTGTTCAAAAAATTAAGAAGAATGTAAGGTTCTTGCCCTAATAGTACCGTCGATTTTATTCAATTCAGCGAATGCAACGTCGGCGTCTTTAGCTTCAACTTCCATCACCACATAACCAATATCAGCGGTTGTTTGCAGGTATTGCGCGCTAATATTAATGCCTTTTTCGGCAAACGCCATGTTGATTTTATTCATGATGCCAGGTTGATTCTGGTGAATATGCAATAGACGCGTATTACCAACATGCTGTGGCAGTGATACTTCAGGGAAATTCACCGCTGATAATGTTGAGCCATTGTCTGAATATTTAGTCAACTTGCCAGCCACCTCAATGCCTATATTCTCTTGTGCTTCTTGGGTGCTGCCGCCAACGTGTGGCGTTAAAATAACGTTGTCGATACCGCGCAGTGGCGATATAAACTCTTCACTATTTGACTTTGGCTCTGTTGGAAATACGTCGATGGCCGCGCCGCTAATATGCTTGTCTTTTAACGCCGCTGCTAAGTCGTCGATGTTAACCACTGTGCCGCGCGATGCATTGATTAAGATGGCACCTTTTTTCATGCTGGCCATTTCTTTAGCGCTAAACATATATTTTGTTTGCGGCGTCTCTGGCACGTGCAAGGTGATAACATCTGAGGTCGCTAATAACTCTTGCATGTCGTGGCACTGACTGGCGTTGCCTAACGATAATTTATCTTCGATGTCGTAAAAACGCACTCTCATGCCTAAACTTTCGGCCAAAATACCTAATTGGGTACCGATGTGACCATAGCCAATAATACCTAGTTGTTTACCTCGAGCTTCGAATGAACCGATAGCCGATTTCTGCCATTCACCGCGATGAGCCTTGGCGTTTTTTTCTGGAATGCCGCGCAATAATAGCAATATTTCCCCCAGCACTAATTCAGCCACCGAACGTGTATTTGAGAATGGCGCATTAAAGACTGGAATACCCAATTTTTCAGCGCTTTTCAAATTGACCTGATTGGTGCCAATGCAAAAACAACCGATAGCCACTAGCTTGTTAGCTGCTTCTAATACGTTGGCGTTAAGTTCGGTGCGTGAACGGATGCCAATGAAATGTATGTCTATAATTTTTTCGATTAACTCATCTTCTGGCAAGGAGGTTTTTAGACACTCGATGTTGCTATACCCTGCATTTTTTAACACTTGCAGCGAACTTGGGTGTAAGCCTTCAAGCAGCAATATTTTGATTTTATCTTTGTTGAGTGAAAATTGAGCCATTTGTAGTTTCCTAGCGAGATATTAACGGGTTGTAGATAAGTAAAGTAGCAAATTTAATAGACTAATGGCAGTGTTAAATTGAAATAGTTATAAAATGTACACTAATCGCTGAAAGGCACTAGGCAATGGAATGTTGTGAGATGTTTTACACGCGTGAAGAGGCGTTATAACCGTTGGTTATGACAAAGATAAATACGCTTTATTGATATTACAACGCTAATTCGTTCGACGCACCTAAATGGCGCATTGGATCTGCCCAATGCACTAAATTCGTGCTACCTAACATTGCTTAAATAGAGGGTTTTCAGCTTACTGCTGTTTTATATGGTGACTGTCTTTACGCCTGTTGCAGTCGCTAGTAACAATACGTCTGCATTACGCTCTGCAAAGAAGCCATTGGTAACAACACCAACAATCTTATTAATGTCGCGTTCTAATTGGCAAGCGTTTTCAATGCTGAGGTTATATATGTCAAGGATCACATTGCCGTTATCGGTAACCACACCTTCACGATAAACTGGGTCGCCACCAAGTTTGACTAATTGACGGGCCACATAAGAGCGTGCCATTGGGATAACTTCAACCGGCAGTGGAAATTCACCGAGTAATTTGACGTATTTGCTTTCGTCGGCGATGCAAATAAATTTGTCGGCAACAGCGGCGATAATTTTTTCACGAGTTAATGCGGCGCCGCCACCTTTGATCATTTGCATGTGATGATTAATTTCATCAGCGCCGTCGACGTAAATACTAAGATCATCCACTGTATTTAAGTCAAACACTGGAATGCCAAGGGCTTTCAAGCGACGAGTGGACTCTTCGGAACTAGATACTGCGCCTTCGATATCGCCTTTAATGGAGCCTAATGCGTCGATAAAGTGATTAACAGTCGAGCCAGTGCCAACACCAACGATGCTGTCTTTTTCAACGTATTCTAATGCGGCCCAACCGGCGGCTTTTTTCTTTTCGTCTTGATTCATTAGTGTGATCCAGCTTGCAAAAAAATAATGGCGCTATTCTATCGAAAGGCATGGTCATTAGCACTATTTACTTCGCCATTTTTGCACGAATTTGTCCATTAGCGCGGCGCTTTTTGTTAACATCTTTTGCGCGACTTTAACGTAACGTCTAGCCCATTCATATTCTAGTGCTAATATTGCGAGGGCGATTGGTAGAATGATAACCGTGCCGGGCAGGGCAATAAATATAATGGCGAACAAAAGTAAAAAGCCACCGACTAAGGTGATTGATAATTTTCGCAGTGATTTCATGGTTGGGGTTACTCGTCTATGATACTAATGACTAGACTATGCAATCATAACGCCAACGCGTTAACTGATACCAAATCCGCATTAAAGAATGCCCACTTATGCTGGTTAAAACAGCTTAATACGTCGTTGCTCTCAATCCCAATAGCGAGCTATTGCTCAATCAAGCGCCTAGTATTCAGCAGTTTTACCTATGCATAACAAGATCACTCTTCAACGAGGATTGGTATTCTTGTATATTATAATTAAAGTGTGTTACTTGGTGTTTTTTCATCAGCTTACACAATAATTAGTGAATTTAACATTTAATGGGTAAGTAAATGAGCGTTGATAAAGGCGAACAACAGACAAGCGCTTGGTTTGTTTATTTCTTACGCTGCTGTGATAATTCTTTGTATTGCGGCGTGACAACAGATATTGAACGGCGGCAACGTGAGCACAATACGGGAAAACAAGGGGCTAAATATACCCGAGTACGGCGCCCAGTGAGCATGGTATATCAGCAATCGGCGGTTGATCGAAGCGAAGCCTGTAAGCTAGAAGCTAGCTTAAAGAAATTAACCAAGAAGCAAAAAGAAGCGCTGGTATTACAGCACCCTTTATACCCAAAATCATTGGAATTGCAGTGCAGGTTTTCAGTTCCAGACAAAACCTGAGTACCTACATCACTGCTTTAGCTGACTTCCTTATGCCACTGGCATAA
>JABSRV010000400.1 GCA_013214905.1 Psychrobium sp.
CCCGGTAGTTAAGGTAAGATAGTCGCCATTTTTCACAGTCTACATTTAACCTGCAGCCATTAAGGTTGCGTTGTTCTGTCATTATCAACACTCATATGCAATGAGATGACATATCGCGGTTAAATATACTACATTAAGGCGACATACCACGTGACTGCAACTTCTCAATCAACACGACAAATCTTAGTAACCAGTGCCCTCCCCTATGCCAATGGTCCGATCCACTTAGGCCATATGTTGGAATATATACAAACAGACATTTGGGTGCGCTTTCAAAAAATGCGTGGTCATGAATGTCATTACGTTTGTGCCGACGATGCACACGGCACACCAATTATGCTTAAAGCACAGCAATTGGGTATCACGCCAGAAGAAATGATTGCGCAAACCAACATTGAACATCAACAAGATTTTAGTGATTTTGGCGTGGCGTTTGACAATTATCATTCAACGCACAGTGATGAGAACCGTCAGTTAGCAGAAATGATTTACAACCGTCTAAATGACAACGGCTTTATCTCTACCAAAGTCATTGAGCAGTTATTTGATCCTGAGAAAAAGATGTTTTTGCCCGACCGCTTCGTCAAAGGCGATTGTCCAAGTTGTGGTAGTGAAGATCAAAACGGCGATAACTGTGATAGTTGCGGCGCAACGTACAGCCCAACCGAACTTAAAAATCCTCGTTCAGTGGTATCGGGCGCGACGCCAGTATTAAAAGAATCTGAGCACTATTTCTTTGAGTTGCCTAAATTTCAGAACATGTTGCAAGAATGGACCCGCAGCGGCGCATTGCAGGAAGAGATGGCCAACAAATTGGCCGAATGGTTTGAAGATGGCCTGCGTAATTGGGACATTAGCCGTGACGCACCTTATTTTGGTTTTAACATTCCAGGCACCACGGACAAATATTTCTACGTTTGGTTAGACGCGCCTATTGGTTACATGGGCAGTTTTAAAAATCTGTGTGATAAAAATAGTAACATTGATTTTGACGCCTTTTGGGCCAAAGATTCGACCGCTGAGCTATACCATTTCATTGGTAAAGACATCATCTATTTCCATAGCCTGTTTTGGCCTGCGGTATTAGAAGGTGCTGGTTTTCGTAAACCGACTAATGTATTCGCTCATGGTTTTGTGACCGTTAACGGCGCAAAGATGTCAAAATCTAAAGGCACCTTTATTAAAGCACGTACTTATTTAGAGCATTTGAATCCTGAATATTTACGTTATTATTACGGCGCTAAACTAACCAGTCGCATTGACGATCTTGATCTTAATTTAGAAGATTTCGCGCAGCGTGTTAACTCTGATTTGGTTGGCAAGGTTATTAACATCGCTAGTCGTTGTGCAGGTTTCATCACTAAGAAATTTGATGGCACTTTATCAAGTACCATCAGTGAGCCAGAATTAATGGCACAATTCATTGATGCACAGGATGAAATTGCCCAGCATTATGAAAACCGCGACTTTTCAAAAGCGGTGCGTCAAATCATGGCCTTGGCCGACAAAGCCAACCAATATATTGCTGACAAAGAACCGTGGCAGTTAGTCAAAGACCCAGCGAAAAGCGATGAAGTGCAAGATGTTTGCTCCGTTGGCATTAACTTGTTCCGTATATTGGTTACTTATCTAAAGCCTATTGTGCCAAACCTAGCAAAACAGGTTGAAGACTTTATGAACATGGAACTGACATGGCAGAGTATTTCACAGCCAGTGGTTAACCATAAAATCAATAAGTTTAAAGCGATGATGCAACGTGTTGACATGAAACACGTAGAAGCGATGGTTACTGATTCAAAAGATACATTGCAAGCAACAATCGATGCTCCTGCGGCAAAGAAAGCACTTGATCCTAATTCACCTTTGGCTAAAGATCCTATCTCGCCAGAAATTAGCTTTGAGGATTTTTCCAAGATAGATTTGCGTATTGCACGTATCGCTAAAGCTGAACATGTCAAAGGCGCCGATAAATTATTGCGTCTTGAATTGGATTTAGGCGGTGAGTCGCGCCAAATTTTTGCAGGCATTAAGTCGGCTTATCAACCAGAGCAACTAGAAGGCAAGTTAACGGTCATGGTGGCAAACCTTGCGCCACGTAAAATGCGTTTTGGCATGTCAGAAGGCATGGTATTAGCGGCAGGCCCTGGCGGTGAAGAGCTTTGGATTTTAAACCCAGAAGACGGCGCTCAACCGGGTATGCGAGTTAAATAAGCCATTAGCATTAAACCAGCGACATGTATTGCTGGTTTAATG
>JABSRV010000401.1 GCA_013214905.1 Psychrobium sp.
AACGTAATTTACCACTTGAAAGCAATGGTTTTAGTAGGTTTGATGCATCCATCATGCCACCGGACGCTGCACCTGCACCAATAATCGTATGAATTTCATCGATAAATAAAATCGCATCCGCTTGTTGTTCAAAATCTTTAAGAACCGACTTAAAACGTTTCTCAAAATCGCCGCGATATTTAGTGCCCGCCAAAATAGCGCCCATATCTAACGAATAAATCACGTGATCTTTAATGATATCCGGCACATCATTATGAATAATACGATACGCTAAACCTTCTGCAATCGCGGTTTTACCAACGCCGGCTTCACCTACCAATAACGGATTGTTTTTACGACGGCGTGACAAGACTTGAACTGTACGTTCCACTTCGTTTTGACGGCCAATGAGTGGATCAATATTACCGGCTAACGCTTCTTCGTTCAGGTTAGTGGCATATTTGGTCAGTGCACTAGCCTTGTTTTGCTCTTCGCCGCCTTCGGTTTGTTCTATTGCCGGTCGTTCCTGACTTTCTTCGTCTTTACTCACGCCATGTGAAATGTAATTGACGATGTCTAGTCGAGAAATATCCGCTTTCTTGAGTAAGTATGTCGCTTGCGACTCTTGCTCACTAAAGATAGCAACCAGCACGTTAGCCCCTGTAACTTCGCTATTGCCAGAAGACTGCACATGAAATACAGCACGTTGCAATACTCGTTGAAAGCCTAGCGTTGGCTGTGTTTCACGATCTTCATCTTCAACCGCTAATAACGGCGTTGTTTCTTCAATAAACGAAACGATGTCTGATTTTAACGATTCTAAATTAGCGCTACAGGCAACTAATGCTTTTTTCGCTGACTCATTATCAATTAATGCGAGAAGAAGATGCTCTACGGTCATAAATTCGTGCCGTTTGGCACGCGCATCGCGAAATGCATTATTGAGTGTAAATTCTAGTGATTTATTTAACATAACAATTCCCCTTAATGTAAATTCCCGGCAGTTATTCGGTTATACTTCTTCCATGGTGCATAAGAGGGGATGTTCATTCTCTTTTGCACAATCATTAACCTGTTGAACTTTTGTTTCAGCAACATCGGCGCTAAAGGTTCCGCAACTTGCCTTTCCCTGCTGATGAATAGCCATCATTATTTGAAACGCTGACTCTTCATTTTTACTAAAAAATGCTTTAAGAACTTCGATTACAAAATCCATTGGTGTGTAATCATCGTTAATCAAAATAACTTTGTATAACGACGGCGCTTTCAACGCTTCTTTTTGAGTGTCTTTCTCAAGTACAAACTCAAACTCACCCGAATCACTCATAATATAATTTTAGACCTTAATTTAATAATTGTTGAAAAACATCATGAATATTAACTTAAATCGTTTTATTCCTTGACTGTTAATTTAATTTGTTTAACTATTTTAATATTAATTTCGTAGTAAAACACTTTATTAAGTAGTTTTATCATATTAATACATATTTTATTAGATGGATTTGAGAAAAACTAAAAGGAATTTCAATTATGGCTACCGGAACAGTGAAATGGTTTAACAATGCAAAGGGATTTGGCTTCATTTGTCCAGATAGTGGTGGTGAAGACGTATTTGCACATTACTCAGTGATCGAAATGGAAGGGTATCGCACGCTTAAAGCGGGACAAGAGGTTAATTATGAACTGCAAAGCGGCCCTAAAGGTGCTCACGCCGAAAAAATAAGCCCGGTGCTCGAGGTTGAGATTTAGCGGCCTACATAGACCGCTTAATGATAGTGTCATAAAATTAAGGTCGTGATCCGGCCTTTATTTTGTGTGCCCCTCTTGCTTTGCCTATATTTGTTCAACACAGTTTTTGTTATCATGGTCACTATTAACTCTTTATAATGATCTAACCATGTCACGCTCCATTGAAAAAAAAACAGATAAAAAAACTGAAAAAAAAACCACCATGCACTTAAAACCTAGCAGGTTTGCTAAGAAATTACCTGTCAGCGATCGCCCTGCAAAGAACATGCACACTAAAAAACCAATGATAGGCGCGCAAAAAATCGTTCTGTTTAACAAACCGTTCGACGTATTGTGTCAATTTAGTGGTGGCGAAGGCAGGAAAACACTCAGCGATTTCATTACCGAAAAAGAAGTCTATGCAGCTGGACGCTTAGATCGCGATAGTGAAGGTTTATTGTTACTGACTAATGACGGTAAGCTTCAGGCAAAATTGACTCAACCAAGCAATAAAACAACGAAAACCTATTGGGC
>JABSRV010000402.1 GCA_013214905.1 Psychrobium sp.
AACAGCCGTTAGATTAAAAGCTTTAATCCACTTGTTCAATAATTCAACTAATTTAATCAGTTGTAGCTGATGTTCTGGTGAGACATCAAGCCCACTATCGCTAATTAAACGCTGTAATTGTTGTATAAGCACAAATAAACCCCTATCAATAAAAATGTAAGCGGGAGATTTTATAATGAATTGACGTCTGAGCCAAGCGCTTGTTGACCTCTAGCGCAAATCTATAGCAAAATTGAGCGACTAGGCGGCGTATCATTGACCTTGGTCACGCCTTTTTGCGCTGCCCAACAGACTAATGCGTATCGAATGCCCGATTCAATCGGCTCTGCGGCATGCAAATAACGTTTGTCCGCCGACGCAAAGGTGACCAATAAGCCTCTAGTGGGTTTAATTTTGATATCCAAATTAGGGAAACTCAATAAGCCACCGAAAAATTGCTCATTTAGATAAATTAAAGATGAGTAATCGCAATCGTAAGTTCGGTTAAATCGCTCTTTCTTGTGACCCCAGAAACCAGCATCCCAATGTGCATCGAAGCGGCCACCCGCACCATATCGTAATATTTGCGGTCGCTCAAACCATTCAAGATCACACTGATAGAATTCGGCAATGCATCGATGTACTCGATTGAAGATATCAATAATCTGCTGTTCGATACCATTAATGGCCACGTTGTCAGTGATACGTTTATCGGATACCGAGACTTTGCTGCTGTTAAAATCAATAGTTTGCAGGCGAGTGAAACTCTGACATTCAATATAATTGATAATGAAAGTGCAAGTGGCTTGATCTAAAAAGTTTGCCACTTGCAGGCAGTTTGGTAGACACCCAGCAACAGCAGGTTGCGGATTGTTTGTCACAAATTGATCGAACAATGGATCATGAGACCCATTGCTGCTCATTGTAAATATTGGTTTCGCGGGTTTATCCATGTCTTATCCTATTGTGAGATTATTGACATGAACCGC
Organism: Psychrobium sp.; assembly: GCA_013214905.1. GTDB lineage: Bacteria > Pseudomonadota > Gammaproteobacteria > Enterobacterales > Psychrobiaceae > Psychrobium. The sequence continues at coordinate 969 of JABSRV010000402.1, forward strand.
CCCGCGACAAATTAATTTTTTACCGAGCGATACGTCAAATGACGCCACATTTTCTCTAACGGACCTTGGCCAATTTTTGTTTGCCAAATGGTCGCGAGGATTAGCTGCAATGCAATAACAATAGCCGCAATACCCATGGCGTCAAGACGTGAAGTATTGCCAAACATCTCAGGCGCTATCCATTTGAACAACAACGTCATGATGATTGATTGCAGAATGTAAAGGCTAAACGCCATGCGACCAGCGTATTGTAATGGCATTAAGAAGTTAGGGTTCTTAATACAACATTTAATCAAACGAGACGCAACCGCCAGCGCTAACATAACCGCACCTAATGCGTTTAGTGGCACGAACAGGCTAAACAGATTAACGAAATCCGTCTGCCACATCATCGCCAACTGTGAAGCCGTCAATGTAAAACCAACCGCAAATAAAGTCAGCTCTGCACCATTGCTAAAACCACGGCTAAAGAAACCGTTTTTCATGAGCCCCATGCCAACAAGCATGATGCCGCCTAACAACCAAAACATGATTGGCAAGCCAGCAACCATTGCTCCACCAGTTTTAAGGTTATAAAGGATCATGTCACCGAATGAGCCGGTTGCCTGTGCAACTTTGCCGGCTAATATGTCTGATGATTGTGGCAGCAACATCATTTCCTGCCCCTTAGGCATAGGAATCAAGGTTAATGCGGCCATTAAGCTAAGTAACAATACGCCTACAGTCATGTAAATCATGCCACGACGTACGGTTTTATCGCCGTCCCACGTGACCTTGCCCATGATGCAAAACGCACATACCGCGTAGATAAACAAAATATCACCGAAGAATAAGAACGTTAAATGCAAGGCGCCAAATAATAATAACCACGCCATGCGGCTACGGGTTAGCTTTTTAGCGTCAAAGCCTTTTGCCTCGGCACGCTGCCAAAACATCACCATGCCAGCACCAAACAGCAAACAAAAGAGCGAGTAGAACTTACTGTGAGCCAGCATAAATTGAACCGAAAACACCATTTTGTCGCTGTCAGTCGCCATTGCATGCCAAGCGGGAGACATATAAGCCTCGTCGGGCGCGCTAAAGGCAACGATGTTCATAAACAAAATGCCTAAAATGGCCAAGCCGCGCAATAAATCCATACTGGAGATGCGTTGTGATAAATCCATGGGGGTATCCTTAAAATAATTAACAGGCGTATACCAGTCATCCTTGAAACCGCAGTTTTATTAAGAAATACGTCCTGTATTTCTCCAAAGGCCGCCGCAAGCGAC
>JABSRV010000403.1 GCA_013214905.1 Psychrobium sp.
CTGGTGGGCCATATACCAACATATGATCGAGGGCTTCATCACGCATTTTAGCCGCGGCGATAAATATGCTCAACTGCGCTTTAGTTTCGGTTTGCCCAGTATAATCACTGAGCATTTGCGGGCGCATTGCACGGTCAACGTGTTGCTCTTGCGGATCTAATTCTTCTGCTTGTATCAGGCGATCGGCTTCAATCATTACTTATCCGTTTAAAATCATTTTGGTATATACCCGTGACCATTGGAAATTCTGGAATTTGTAAATGATATAAAATTCAATATACAAGGCGCGCGATTGACCAATAGCTAGTTATTGGAATTGAGCGCAACGCAGTAGATTGGGTTTTAGAGCGTTACAAAACCTGCATCTTCATTGGTTATGGGTATAAATGGCATCGCTAAGGCGATAACGTTATAACATGGCCTTTAACGCGGCTTTAATCAAAGCTTCACTGTCCATTTCTGGCAGTTTAACTTTCGCCACAATCTTACTCGCCTGACCTTGTTTATAACCTAGTGCCAATAGCGCATCAATAGCGTCTTGTTCTACGTCAATCATATCAACAAAGGTCGAACCCAAATCACCATCACCAGACGCCGCATCAGTCGCACTTGAGTCTTGATGAAGCGCGAAATTCTTTAAGCGATCTTTAAGTTCAATGATTAAACGCTCGGCGGTCTTTAAACCAATACCGGGTAATTTCACCAACGCAGCGGCATCACCACGACCAACGATTTGTACAAATTGTGGCGCTGACATGCCCGACAATATCACTAAACCCAATTTAGGCCCAACGCCGTTGGCTTTAATAATTTGCCTAAATAATTCACGTTCAATTTTAGATGCAAAACCATAAAGTAATTGGGCATCTTCACGTACCACAAAGTGTATATGTACAATGACAGACTCACCAAGTGCTGGCATTTTATAAAAACTGCTCATTGGCATTTGCACTTCATAACCAACGCCACTAACTTCTAATAATAATAGTGGCGGCTGTTTTTCAACAACCACTCCGTTTAATCTTCCAATCACTTGTTGATCCTTTATTTAATGGTGATATATATGTTACAAAAAAGGCGCTAAGAATGCTTATTGAAAACGACCACGTAATACCCGTGACGAACGACTGCGACTTTTACCGGCCATCGCAATTAAACTTTGCTGGGCGTGCGCATGACAAATGGCAATAGCTAAACCGTCAGCAGCATCTTCTTGTGGCCGACCTGGTAATTTTAATAATTGCATCACCATGTGCCCCACTTGATCTTTAGTCGCAGCGCCTGTGCCAACAACAGCTTGTTTGATTAAGCGCGCCGCATATTCACTCACCGGTATCTCGCTATTACACGCCGCGACAATTGCCACGCCACGTGCTTGTCCCAATTTCAGGGCTGAATCGGCGTTGCGTGCCATAAACACTTGTTCAATAGCAAATTCGTCGGGTTGGTATTGCGCGATTATCTGGCTTACACCATCAAAGACCTGCTTTAACCGCCCCGGTAATTCTTTGCCCGAAATGCGAATACAGCCACTAGCCACATAATGTAACTTTTGCCCTTCTTTGCGAATAATGCCATAACCAGTGATTCTCGACCCTGGATCTATGCCTAATATAATGGTCAAACGCCCTCGCCTTTTAGTGTCTTTAACGACTGTATTTGTACTGTACATTAATACAGTTGACGTTTAAAGCAGTATTTTGTTTGAGGCAAAAAAAAGAAACATGTTGCAATGGATGCAATCATGTTTCTTTCGTTCGCGCTATAAGAAGGGATTAATCTTCTTTAGCAGCTTCTTCTTCGTCAACAACTAGTGAAGCAATGCTCAAATCGGCCAACTGCGCAGTATTGGCATAGCCAGGTGCATTAGTTAACGGGCAAGCCGCTGTTGTTGTCTTAGGGAATGCCATCACGTCACGAATAGAGCTAGTGCCCGTCATCAGCATGATGATGCGATCTAGGCCAAAGGCTAAACCAGCATGCGGCGGTGTGCCGTATTTAAGCGCTTCTAACAAGAAACCAAATTTCTCTTGTGCTTCTTCGTCCTTTATACCCAAGATACGGAATACCGCTGATTGCATAGGCGCGTTATGAATACGCACCGAGCCACCGCCCAATTCACAACCGTTAAGCACCATGTCATAAGCGTCAGATAATACGCCTGCAGGATTCGCTTCTAATTCTTCTGCCGTTACGCCTACTGGTGCAGTGAACGGGTGATGCAACGCGTGGAAT
>JABSRV010000404.1 GCA_013214905.1 Psychrobium sp.
CAGTGACAGTTGATTTGCTGGGCTTTGGCTTAAGTGCGGTAGCAGCTTCCTATTTTATCGTTGGTATTGGCGGTACGGTTTGGTTTGCGCGGTCATAAGCTTAAAGATACTTAATCCCCAATTCTTGTTTCCTCTTGGAAAACTTCAACGTTAACTCTATTTTCTTATCACTAATTATCTCTAGTTTGCGGTCTTTATCGACTTTAGATAATTGGCTATTTTCAATGGCACGTTTTTTACGATTGAGCGAACGTAACCTTTTATCAATTAATAAGGCAAACTTATCTAATTGAAGTTGCGCTTTATTCACTCTGACATAGGCCACTCTTTTTACGCCGTGTAGAGATTTATAATCGGCCTTATATTTCGCTAATTCATCTTTATCATGGTAAAAATTAGTAATCGCCTGTTTTGGGTTTAGTGTCCTGAAAAATCGACGTAGAAACGGTATTTCATGTTTTCCGATATCTTTTCCTTGCATGGCTTTTGACGCTGCGTTTTGTAGACGTAAGGCAAATTGCGTTACGCCGCCGCCCATAAACTTCAATACATGCTCAATTGATTGAGGCGCAACGTCAATCCCACCACTTCGGAACTCAGTGCCCCCTGTTGCGGTGTTTAACCACTCAGTTAACCCCTTTGCCCATTCCCACGTATAAGCCGTCCCTAAATTTGCGTCAGTGCGACTTGCTGAATAACTATATTTTCTTGGATAAATATTCCGACCATAAAAGTTTTCATTCAATCCCATTTCAACCAGCGGCTTACCCACCGTTGGCGTAGCCGTTTTGACCACAGTATTGATAATTTCATGTGACTCTTGAGCGCCAAACGGTGAGAATGTGCTAACCGCGGCAAAGGTTAAATTTGATGCCAGGGTGCTAGCCGGTTTACCCTGTATCGCGCCATCAATGGCATGACCAACATTGGCCAAAAAGTTATAGCCGTAAGGCATGGGAATAGTTAAGTAGTTTGCATTGCCCTTAGCATCTACCCCCCCAGTTAACAGCACATAGTTTGTTGCTTTAATGTGATCGGGTATCTTATCGTAGTAAGCGACACCATCTTCATCTTCACCGCCAAACGCTCGCATCATTTGTGCCATAGCTACCGTACCTATGATTGAGCCAAGCGCCAGTTTTTGTGCCAGGTTATAAAACTCAGGATCCCACATTGATTTGCTGCGATCTTTCGGTGTGGCCAAAGCTCGCATCATGTTAGCCGTACCTTGTATGCTGGCATTAGCAAACATAAATAAGGAGTTTAATGTGTTACCCCATTCGCCTTTCCGGTTAAAGTTAATGGTTAGATTTTTCGATAATGAACTGGCTTGTTTAACACTAATACACTGCTCTCTTACATGATAATAAACACTAAAACGAGCAGCATTTTCTACAATGTCATTATAATCTCTAACAAAATCGGCCACGTTATTAGCATACTTTCTTGCTTGACCAAACTTGGTATTACTCGCCCTTGCGATCGTATTTTTAAGGTCTTTAGCCAATCCATCGATATCTTTTTGATTAACCCAGCCTGTTTTCGCGCCCGACTCTAAAAACTCTTTAAGATAAGCGCCCCACTTGTCATCACTTTTAAAGTTATTGTTTCTAAATCCCTGCTTTAAAATACTCATAGCATGCGGTAATGACTTAATCATTTTGGTCGCAAGATGTTTAGTGTTGATTGCTTTGCCATCGGCTACTTGTGTTTCAGCCAATATGTTAGCAATGGCCGTTTGAAGATCGCGTGAAATATTACTCAGCATGAACTCCGGATTCCAAGTCGTGCTTAAAGCCGATAGTAATCTAGTGGCTCTGCCAAGAGTTTGGGTTAACACGTTGGATTGCTCTACGCCGAGATTCCCCATCGCCAGTAACAGCAAAGGGTCTTTGATTTTTATGTAACGCTCTACGCCATCAATTTTCGTTTTAAAGTAATCGACGCTTGCTTTCATTTCACCAGCGCTCATGTTCACCATGCCGATCACTTTTTTACCGTCCTTGGTTATTTCACCTCTGCGTTTATCTGGCTTATTTTCTGTGAACACTTCCCATAGGCTAGGATTAGGATTATCTTCAACCAACTTAAGAAACGTATTGCCTACCTCGTTTTTATGGGCACGGATCATGGCCTGAGTTGTGTCAGAGATTGCATGAAGCAATGGCGACTCTGCGAGTGATCTCCGCCCCATCGCTTTCATAGATTCACGGCCTTTGATGTTAAAGCCCTTC
>JABSRV010000405.1 GCA_013214905.1 Psychrobium sp.
ATTCACAGCCGTTCAATACCATGTCGTAAGCATTTGATAATGCGCCAACAGGATTTGCTGCCAATTGCTCAGCAGTTAAATTTGTCGGTGCCGTGAATGGGTGATGTAAAGCATGCATATTGCCATCAATTTCTTCAAACATTGGGAAATCAACAACCCATAATGGACGCCAATCCTTACTATTCAATTCGAAATCTTCACCAACTTTTAAGCGCAATGCGCCCATCGCTTCGGTAACAACATTGTAGTCATCTGCGCCAAACAAGATGATGTCGCCCGATTTAGCGTTAGTGCGTGCTAAAATTTGCGTGACCACTTCTTCGTTCAAGAATTTTAAGATAGGAGATTGAATGCCATCCATGCCAGCATCAATGTCGTTTACCTTCATCCATGCCAAACCTTTAGCGCCGTAGATACCAACGTATTTACCGTAGTTATCAATATTCTTACGACTCATTGATGCGCCGCCTGGCACACAAATAACCGCAACACGGCCTTTAGGATCGTTAGCCGGTGCTGAGAAGACTTTAAATTCAACGTCTTTTAATAAATCAGCAACGTCAACTAGCTCTAACGGGTTACGTAAATCAGGCTTGTCTGAACCAAAACGGCGCATTGCGTCGCTATAGGTCATGGTAGGAATGACGCCCAAATCAACATCTAGCATTTCTTTAAATAATGAAACCATTAACTCTTCAGTAATTGCACGTACTTGATCCGAGCTCATGAATGAGGTCTCAATATCAATCTGAGTAAATTCAGGCTGACGATCGGCGCGTAAATCTTCATCACGGAAACATTTAACGATTTGATAGTAACGATCCATGCCAGACATCATCAACAATTGCTTAAACAACTGTGGTGATTGTGGCAACGCAAAGAACTTACCTTTGTGCGTACGACTTGGCACTAAATAGTCACGTGCGCCTTCAGGTGTCGCTTTAGTTAAAATTGGCGTTTCAATGTCTAAGAAACCATTGCCTTCTAAGAAACGACGAACAAAGCCTGTTACCTTAGAGCGAAAAATTAGACGCTGAGTCATTTCTGGACGGCGTAAATCTAAGTAACGATACTTTAGACGCTGCTCTTCAGAATTGGTTTGATGATCATTAAGATTTAATGGTAATGGCTCCGAGCGATTAATAATCTCTAGTGCTTTACCTAACACTTCAACACCACCGGTGTTCATGTCTTTGTTGATTTGACCTTCAGGGCGAGCGCGTACTAAACCTGTGATTTTTACACAAAATTCGTTACGTAGGCTGTTAGCAACAGCGAATGACTCTTCAAGATCAGGATCAAACACGACTTGGATAATGCCTTCACGATCACGTAAGTCTAAAAAGATAACGCCGCCTAAGTCACGACGTTTATTGATCCAACCAACAAGCTCTACCTGTTGACCAATTAAAGATTCGTTTAATTCACCGCAATAATGACTGCGCATTTATCTGCTTCCTGATGTTTGCCCTAAGGGCTATTGTCGAAATTGGCGTTAGTATAAAGAAAAAAAACACTTTAGGTAAGTGATTCAATAGAGAACTTGGACATTATGAGACACATGCTTATTAAACAGACGTCGATTGATGCCTGCACTTAATTGTCACCCTAGACATGTCATCTCAGGTGCAGTTCAAATGCTACTTCGCTCACAATACCATGAACGCTTGAACTGCGTATGTCGCCGTGGGATTTAATATGGCGGCAATACGCAGCATGTTTTCCTCTTATGAAACGCCGCCTAGAGTTAACTTAGCCGGATCGAGCAACAATTCGAGTTTTTCGCGCGATAAGTCAGTGTGCTCTAACGCCACATCAATAATAGCTCGCTGCTCTTTATAGGCCAGTTTAGCGATTTTAGCCGCCTGCTCGTAACCAATAATCGAGTTTAGCGCGGTCACCAAAATAGGGTTTTTGTATAATGCCTGTTTTATATTGTCACTTTGTACTTCAAAAGTTGCTATCGCTTTATCGGCAAGTAATACCGAACTATTCGCCAATAATTCAATGCTGCTTAACAGATTATTGCTGATCATCGGTAGCATCACATTTAGCTCAAAGTTACCCGATTGGCCACCGATAGTAATTGCCGCGTCGTTGCCAATAACTTGTGCCGCCACCATAGCGGTCGCTTCAGGTATCACTGGGTTAACTTTTCCTGGCATGATAGAAGAACCAGGTTGCAACGCCTCTAGTGCTATTTCACCCAAGCCTGATAGTGGAC
>JABSRV010000406.1 GCA_013214905.1 Psychrobium sp.
GTGCCAAATGGCAGTAAATATCGAGGTTGTGGCGAAACAACTTTTCCGTTGAAATCCTCAGTTTTGTCAGCTAACTGAAAGAAGAAAAGGGACACCCAAAAACTTTAGATGGCCAAATCAAGTTTACCTAAAGCAACTGCTTAAAACCTTTGGTTACTAACGGCACTATTGAATTGATTAAGTATGGTTGGTTTTTTAAAACTAAAGCTACTTTGATGTGAGATAGACAAAAACTGAACATACGTATGTAAGATAAGTCGATAACGGACCTAATCGTTTAAATCATTTGCAGCGCGTTTAAGCTGTTATCCGACCCCTTTATGCCAGCAACGGTGATGATCGTTGGCACAAGCACGTAAGACATGCTCAGCACCTGCAAAACTGCCATAGTGACGACTGAAATTGGTGATGGATTCCAGCCAAAACGCACCTTCAATTCCCAATCTGTCTAGCAATTTAGGCTGAGATGGCGATATCAAACCGCGCTTCTTAGGATGGACTGCTCGACCGCTCCAATCGGCAAGTTCGAGATAGTCTTTGATTGTGAAGTGAATGGCGTTTTTATCTTTAGATGTGCCAAATGGCAGTAAATATCGAGGTTGTGGCGAAACAACTTTTCCGTTGAAATCCTCAGTTTTGTCAGCTAACTGCACTTGCTTAATTCGCTCCTGAATGGATGTGAAGTCACTGTTTATTAAATTCTCGCACATGCCTGCTCTTATAGGATTTAAATCAACGTACATCATGCAACCGAGTAATGCGCCCTCATCTAGCAAAGCTTGCGAGCGATAACGCCCTTCCCAGTAACGTCCCTTGCAATTATCTTCTTTATTGGCAGCCCGCGCGATGGTCTCATTCAGGTTGCGCATAAACCAGCTAATATCAAACAAACGCTGGCGCCAGCTTTCAACAATTTCTTCAACCTTAAGCAGCGTTGCATCGTCTGTTGCCGTGCCAGCAAGATAACTATCTACGACAGGGTTCCCTTTGTATAAACAATGCCAACGAGCGATTACTTCAGCCATCGACCAGTCAATAGCGCGCTGTTTATCAACACGTAGTACCAGATGATAATGATTACTCATGATCGCATATGCCGCGATATCAATGGAAAACACACGTGAAAGCATTTTCACACGATCAATTAGCCATTGTCGTCGGTGATTAAAACTCTTACCGGTATACCGGTCTTCACCACAGAGAAATGCACGGCGAACACAACGAGAAATGACGTGATAATAAGGAGTGGCTGCTAAATCAATTATACTTTGACGAGCACGAGTCATGATAATTACCTCAAGTAATTTGTCTCGCCGACAAGCATAGTATAAAAAAACTTTAGTCGCCTAAAAATTATCGCAGTGCTTTATTTCGCTTTCTGTCGCGTTTATGGTGTCTATGCATCGGGTACTGCTGATACTAAGAAATTAAGATTTTTACTTAACTATTTACAATAATATTTCGCCAGCTAAATCCATATTAAACGTTAGTTGTTTGTTGCAATAAGCTCAAAATCCATTGCAGTAATTGACTAGAATTTGAGCGCTTATGCCACGCCGCCACCAATTTAAAACTTGGTGGAGTGAAATCAAGCTGCAATATTTTTACTTTATTGTTGGGTAATAATCTTGAAGGTAAGAATGCCACGATATCCGTCGATTCAATGATATCGGAAGCAGCAGAAAAACTTGGTATCGACATCACTATATTACGCGTTAATCCTTCTTGGGCAAACCAAGCATCAGCAGAACCCCGTAAGTTGTAACGAGACAATGAAATAACCAATTGAGGCAATGGTGCGATATCAGCCAGTGACAATGGTGTATTCAATAGTGGCGAATGACGAGAAGCGACACAAACATGATGTTCTTCAAATAGAAAAGTCGATGGCATATCGGTGGGAATAAAATCAAGAAAGGTTAACGCCAAATCTACTTCACCAGCGGCCATCAAACCATTGAGATTGTCTGATTCAAATTCACTGATAATAATCTTCAATTTAGGCGCTAACAGGCGCAACTTAGCCAAAAATGGCGGTAAAACAACCGCTATTGCATAATCACTGGCGCTGATTTTAAACGTTCCGGTTTGCTCCTTAGCTCAAAACTCGACTTTTCAAGCAATGCTTCAATATCGCGTAAGATTGGGATTATTTTACCACCGAGTGATTCCGCTAACGCTGTTGGGATCACTCCATTACTTTGTCGGACAAATAAAGGA
>JABSRV010000407.1 GCA_013214905.1 Psychrobium sp.
GGGCTACCGAAACCGCCATGTCGCGATTTACCCCGGAGGACTATGTGTTCTTGAAAGAAGCGGGACGGGAAGCACTGGACAACCAATCTGACAATGTGAAAGTAAGCTGGAGCAACCCTGAGACCGGCCACAATGGTTCGGTCACGGTGTTGGATACCCTCGAAATCGAAGGCCTGACCTGTGCCTCGTGTGCGGCGCGGTGCGCTGCGGGCGCTGCGCGACGGCATCGACCTCGACGACGGCCGCACTGCTCCCGCCAAGGTCTCGCAGCCTGAACCGGGCATCTTGCGCCTGACGATTCATGAAGGTCGCAATCGACAGGTGCGCCGCATGACCGCTCATATAGGCCACCCTACTCTGCGCTTAATTCGTTATCGTATAGGTAGTTGGACCATTGATGGTTTAGGTAATGGTCAATGGCTAAAAGTGCGAGGATAAATACATGACCGTGCGCTATCAGCCCTTTGTCACAGTGGCTTGCGTCGTGCAAAGTGGCGACAAGTACCTATTGGTCGAAGAGATAGCGCAAGACAATGCGGGACACATTACTTTTAATCAGCCCGCTGGGCATCTTGAAGCGAATGAAACCTTGATTGAAGCGGCTCAACGCGAGCTGCTAGAAGAAACAGGCCTAGTATTAGGCATTGACCAATTCATTGGGGTTTATCAATATTTTTTAACAGACAAACAATTTGTTCGTTTTACCTTTTACTGCAACATTGAACACCAGACCACGATAACGCCTCAAGACCCGCAGATTATTGCAGGGCATTGGCTAACATTAGCGCAAATAAAGCAACGCAAAGCTCAACTTCGATCCCCTCTTGTGATCAAATCGATTGAAGATTATATTAGTCATGGCAGCATCACTGCTGACAATCGATTAATGGCATTTTAGGCTATCGAGCCTTAATCCCCCTGCTTTTTTGTTCAAATAGCACCATGCAATCGACGATTGTGTCTATTCAAACTCAACCACTTATGGTAGAATTTGCGCCCGAAAAAACTCATTTATACGTTAAGTAGATCACACTTTATTATACTAAGTGGGCTAATTAACCGTTTAATATCACGTTTAGGTCAAGGTTACGCATGTCAGACAAGGCAAATAAAAAAGTTATCGTCGGAATTTCCGGCGGTGTTGATTCTTCAGTTTCTGCATATTTATTATTGCAACAAGGTTATCAGGTCGAAGGCCTGTTCATGAAAAACTGGGAAGAAGATGATACCGATGAATATTGCTCTGCGGCGCAAGACTTAGCCGATGCCCAATCGGTATGTGACAAACTTGGTATTAAACTTCATAGCATTAACTTTGCCGCCGAGTACTGGGATAACGTATTTGAATACTTCTTGGCCGAATACAAAGCGGGTCGCACCCCGAATCCAGACATTATTTGCAACAAGGAAATTAAATTTAAAGCCTTCCTTGAATTTGCAGCAAGCACACTAAAAGCCGATTATATTGCAACGGGTCATTACGTGCGTCGCCGTGAAGTCGACGGTCAGTGGCAATTATTGCGCGGCTTAGATGGCAACAAAGATCAAAGTTACTTCTTATACACCCTAGGCAGTGAACATGTGGCGCAGACCTTGTTCCCTGTTGGTGAATTAGAAAAGCCTGAGGTACGTAAAATTGCCTTAGAGCAAGGATTGATCACCCACAATAAAAAAGACTCTACCGGTATCTGTTTCATCGGTGAGCGTAAATTTAAAGATTTCCTCGCTAAGTATTTACCGGCACAGCCGGGTAACATCGAAACCTGTGAAGGTGAAGTTATCGGCAAGCACGATGGCCTTATGTATCATACATTAGGACAACGAAAGGGCTTGCAAATTGGTGGCTTAACCAATCATGGGGAAGCGCCATGGTATGTAGTTGATAAAGATCTTGAGCGCAACGTCTTACTTGTCGGTCAAGGCAGTGATCACCCTCGCCTATTCTCAAATGGTTTATTAGCAAGTCAGCTACATTGGACCGATCGTAAAGGTCCACAGAAAATTACAAAATTAACGGTAAAGACCCGTTATCGTCAAAGCGATATCGCTTGTACTCTATACCCCGCTGGCCCAGATGAAATTCGCGTTATATTTGACGAGCCACAAAGTTCGGTCACCCCGGGGCAATCAGCGGTTTTTTATGTTGATGAAATCTGTATTGGCGGCGCCATTATTGATCACATCATTCGAGACTAATTAGATGATAAATG
>JABSRV010000408.1 GCA_013214905.1 Psychrobium sp.
CCGCGTTCTAAAGTAGTCATGGCTAACAAGAGCGGTCACTTTGTGCAAGACGATGAACCCGACTTAGTCGTAAGCGAACTTATCTCGCTATTAAAAAGAACTAAATAGCAGTATATAATAAAAGTCTGTCAATTAACTCGAGCTCCCAATGAGCTAATTGCTTTTTTCTTAGTTCATAAAATCAAAGTCCGATGAATATAATAGTCGGACTTTTTTATCCCTCATAGTTATACCAATTCCGAAAATCATCTGCTCATTTGTACTGATTAAAATAATATATCAACTATCAGTCAGGCCAAATACCCCCCGAAATTGGACAAAAAAAATGCATATCAAGTATTAATACCAATGGTATAACTGACACACATTAAGCTCACTCTTCATACACAGCGTTATAGATTATGCGGCGACTGTGCTCAATTTCTCGACCATACTTTTAGCTTGTGCTAATCCTTTGTCTCGCATCTCGTCACCCATTTGCAATCCTTCAGCGTAAACAAATTTCACATTAGTAATGCCGATGAAAGCAAAGAAGTTTCTAATGAATGGCGTTTGCGTATCTTGCGGTGTGTCTTGATATAGTCCGCCGCGTGTCGCAAATACTATCACTTCTTTATCGTTTAACAGACCTACGGGGCCATTTTCAGTATATGAAAAAGTGCTGCCAGCGCGCGCTATTTGATCAAAATATGCTTTTAGCATTGATGGCGCGCCAAAGTTGTACATTGGTAGCCCTAAAACAATAACGTCACTTTCACTGATTTCGCTAATCAATAAATCGGCAAACGCCACCATTTTTGACTGTTCGCTATTGCGCTCTTCTGCTGCTGTTCCTAGCGCACCTAATAACGCGCCGTCAATGTGTGGAATGCTTTGCTCGGCAAAATCACGTACCGTCACATTTGCTTGTTGGTCAACGTTTAATTCGTCGCTAAGGTATGCTTGGCTTAGTTGGTTTGACACGCTGTGCTCGCCTAAGATGCTGCTTTTAATATGCAATATTTTCATGAATCAAGTTCCTCAATTAATTGTGCAGCAACAATACATCAGTTATATTGTTCGATAGACGCAAAAATTAACGACTAACAAACTAAAAATTGAATCTATTAATATGATACCTCGCACGACATTAGAGCAATGGGCTGTTTTAGACGCAGTGATTACACACGGCAGCTTCTCGCTAGCAGCGGAAGCCTTAAATAAAAGCCAGTCTGCGATTAGCTACGCCATGAAAACACTGCAAACACAGTTACCTGTCGATGTATTAGAAATACGTGGGCGAAAGGCCTTTTTAACAAACGCAGGTGAAGTTCTATTGCGCCGCGCCAAGCGACTGCTTGAACAAGCAAACAATTTAGAAGATGTTGCCAAAAGCCTAGCTCAAGACTGGGAAGCTCAAATAACCATTGCTTTTGACGTCATATTTCCACACCAACAGTTTTTTCAGGCGATTGAAGAATTTGAACCAATAAGCAATGGTTGCCAAATAAAAATTGTTGAAACAACCTTATCAGCAACAGAAGAGGCATTACTTAATGGCAGTGTTGATTTGGCTATCACTGGATATGTGCCTCCAAGTTTCTCCGGCACCGCGTTAATGCCCATTGATTTTATTGCCTTAAGCAGCCCATGCCATACTTTGCAGCAGCAAATAGAGCCAATCAGCGAACAACAACTCAAACAACATCGACAGATAGTGGTTGGCGACGGCGGTGCTAAACGCAACCAAGACGCAGGCTGGTTGGGTGCAGAGCAACGTTGGACTGTCAGTAATTTCCCAAGTTCAATCGCCATGTTAGAGCGCGGTTTGGGTTTTGCTTGGATGCCCAGTCATTTTGCGACTCAAGCCATAAAACAGGGGCGTTTAAAGAGATTAAACTTAGCCGTAGGTGCGACAAGAACTGTCCATTGTTCTTTGGTTTTCACCAATCATGATTGCGCGGGCCCAGCAACAAAAAAACTCGCCGAAATATTACATCGAATATGCAAACAAAAGCTGCAAAAGTAAATGTATTTGGTTACTCTATTTCTTTTTTCACCTCATTTAAATGGATCCTATCAATGAAATTCCGTGCAATCCCTTCACAGGGCATCGCTGGTTTAATATTTTTGATTTTCTCGGGCATTGTTCATGCGACATCGCCAATAATACAGACGATGACAACCAACCCGAGCATGACAACCATTGTCGTGCTGGCTGACACGCCAT
>JABSRV010000409.1 GCA_013214905.1 Psychrobium sp.
TGTTTAAGTGATAAGGATAGCACTAATATAGGGACATCGATGTTGGTGTATTGTTGCGTTAGAACACTGAAACACATCGATGTCGTATTTTTAATAGTCATACTGGCGTTGAATAGCTAACTTGCTATCGCGCAATAGTGTGTTAGCGCGAGTATCAATGGTCGGCATGATTTTATCTGTTACCAGTACTTTTTCTCATAGCCAAAATCAGTCTCATTGTATTATTCGATGGCAAAAATATCACAATCGATTTTTTAAATAGTCGCTAAAAAAGACTTGGATGTAAAATCATCCTCGGCACCAAAACTGCCTATAATAAATAGTGTTATTTTATTTATAGGTAAATAGCGTCATTTTTGTCTGACAGATATGAAGGCTTATTTATTGTAATATTTTAAAATGTAAGTACAATCAATAAGATAAGTTGTGCCTAAAAGTACATATTTGCACAACGTACTTAAATAACCGACCAGCCCGCTTTGCAGATGTTCTTATTTACTTGTTTTATTTTAGAATATTGATTATTTGGTGATTTTTACGATTTAACCAAACTGGTCACACAAGCAAAGCGGGCCGGACGTATATAAAAATGTTATAAGCCCCAAAAGGATTGCACGATGTTGAAATCTATATTTGCAATATTGTTATTGGTGAACGTTAATTGTGCGGAGGCCGGCGATTATATGTTGTACGTTTACAATTCGTCTGCCGATGAGTGCAAATATTCTCGTACAGCAAGGATTATTGATAAAAGTTGCACAAAACAAAAATCTTGGCAGAGTTGTACTGTTGAGGATGTTGCGATCGATATTGAGAAATACTTAAATGATGAACCGCAGCTTAAAATATTTTCTGTTGCTGCGAGCCTTACAAATGGTCATGTGTCTTTTTGTAGCAATAACGCTAAACTTTTGTTCCAGCAGCATCTATTGTCTTTACGAGGTAAAATAAAGAACAAGCGTCATCTAAATGATTTTATTGAAATGTATGCATCGGGCTTATAACAAGCCCATAAAGTCAGATTCGCAACGCTATCACATTGGTTGCAAAAGAAAAGGCGCAACAAATTGTGCCAGCATTGCTCACAGCTTATGGGAGCGTTATATTTTCGGAGAGTTCAGTGGACAAACAAGATCAGAAAGCACTCGACGATATTGACGAATTCGGCTGTCATGTCATTAATGTTATGGAAGGCGAGGAAGAACCTCAATTCACATATTCAATCGGCATAAACAAAAAACAGAATAAATCTGATCTAATTATCGTAGGCTTGAAGCGTGAACTTGCACATTCAGTCATCAATAATTATAAAGACAGATTACTCGACGGTGAGAGTTTCGAGTCTGGAAAGTTCTACTCAGACTTCTTAGGTAATTTCGATGTATGTTTTGTCGAGGTCGACAAATCACACTATCAAGACTACCTCGGTTGGGGCTTATGGCTTAATGATGGTGATAACTTTAAAATGCTCCAGCTAGTGTGGCCTACCACTGATGGCCAATGGCCTTGGACTACTGATCGAACAGATTTTTATAAATGGGCGCAACCAATTTTAAATAAAGATGGTGCGCTAGAAAAAATATAACAAAAACCTAAAGTCCGACAGCTAACACTGTCGCATTTTTTCGCACACAACAAAAAGCGCAAAATTCTGCGCCAGCATTATCTGCGGCTTAGGTTGGCGTTATAAGGCGAAGTTGACATTGAAGTTTCTATTATTATTTTTTGCCTCATTTTCGGCGTTGGCTGGTATAACATTTGAAAATGTGAGCTCTAATAGTCAGGTACAATTGGTAAGAGCGATCGAACAGGGAATTCCTATTTACTCTGGTAGCATTGATACTGGTGAGGTGTCATATCTAAAAATTGATAACGTCACTAAAATCACGCAACACGGTAACCTCTGTTCTGTTTGCACGGGGAGTACTACGCTCTTTGAAATTAAGTTTAAATGTTTTAAATCCAAACCGTGCCGTTACATTACTAATGGTGGTGTTACTAAGGCGAGGTTTCAACTAGAGCAATGCCTTATAACAAACCCATAAAGTCAGATTCGCAACACTGTCACATTCGTTGCAAAAGAGAAGAGGCGCAACAAATTGTGCCAGCATTGCTCACGGCTTATGGGAGCGTTGAGGCTGTAGAATTAATAGATTTGATTAAAACAGGTTAAAATCGAGCTCGTGTAACGTAATA
>JABSRV010000041.1 GCA_013214905.1 Psychrobium sp.
AGAAATAGGGTCGAGGCAGAACCTTACATCTGCGATGTAAGGAAGTCTGGCGAGCAGTGCGTATTTCTTAATAAAACGGCGGTTTCAAGGATGACGGGTATACAATCAAGTGGCCAAACGATGCAACTAGTGGAAAATTTAGTAATAACAATTGAACGTGCTGGCAACTGCCCAGTGATGAGTCATGATGTCTGACTCCATATTAAATGTAGAGGATCTTTGCTGGTCGGTAAAAGACAAAAACATTTTAAAATCAATCTCTTTTAACGTGAAAAAAGGTCAATTCGTTGGGGTTATTGGCAGCAATGGCAGCGGGAAAACCAGCCTATTGCGCAATCTGTATCGCTATAACAAGCCAAGCACCGGCCGTATATTATTGTCCGGCGAGGATATTTGGCGACAAAGCGCCACCGCCATTGCCAAGCAAATATCGGTGGTGCAACAAGCCCCAGCCTCCCTGCCCTATTTAGTTAGGGACGTTGTAAACATGGGCTTAACGCCGCATAAAGCGTTGTTTGAAGGCAGCAATAATCACGATCGCGAGCAAGTGCACCAAGCACTAGGGCAAGTTGACCTTGAGCAATTCGCTAACAATGCCTTTGATACGTTATCAGGCGGTGAGCAACAACGTGTATTAATAGCTCGAGCGATAGTACAACGCGGTCAGTTATTGATTATGGACGAGCCCACTAACCATTTAGACATTCATTATCAAATTGATATATTAAAACGAGTAAAACAATTAGGCCGCACGGTCATCGTGTCTTTGCATGATCTCAACATGGCGAGCGCGTTTTGCGATCATCTCATTTTGTTGCACCGAGGCGAAATATATTGCCAAGGCACACCAAGCCAAGTGCTTAAACAAGAGATTATCAGCAAAATTTATGACGTTGATGTCACCGTCATAACTCATCCTGATCACGACAAACCACACCTTTTATTTCGTTACGGGACAAGCCAATGAGTTTGCGCCAACATATATTTTTATTGATAGCGTTGAGCATCATCACCTTGTTAAGCATGGTCTTTGCGCTAAGTCACGGCGCCATCACCATTTCTTATATGGACGTGCTACGTTCAATTATTCCAGCGATAAGTACACAGACCGTTGACCCGTTGATGCAACAAATTATTGTTGAATTACGTTTACCACGCATTATATTGGCGCTATTGGCAGGCGCTGGTTTGGCTGTCTCCGGTGCTATATTACAGCTGGTCACCCGTAATCCATTAGCCGATCCTTATTTGTTTGGTATCTCAGCGGGCGCCTCTTTTGGCGCGGTCACTATGTTAACTGTATTGTCACATTTATCGATTTTGTTGCTGCCCATTGGCGCATTCATCGGTGGATTACTTGCGGTATTATTGGTGGTCGGTATTGCTGGACGCAGCGCTTATAATCAGATCGAACGCATGTTATTGGCCGGCGTTGCCAGCTCGTTTATGTTTAGTGCGGCGAGCAGCGCCATGTTATATCATAGCGATCCTCAGGCCGCCGCATCTATTTTATTTTGGACACTAGGTAGCTTTGCACAAGCACAGTGGTCAACACTAATTGCACCAGCGGCGGTTATTTTATTTAGTGTGGTGGTGTTTTTTGCATTTTCACGCCAAGTCATGGCCATATCTACCGGTGATGAAAGCGCCACCACACTAGGCGTAAATGTCGCTAGTGTTCGCTTGCTAATGTTAGTCATTAGCTCGCTGATTTGCGCGGTAATTGTCGCTAGCGCCGGTGGCATTGCGTTCGTCGGTTTGTTAATCCCGCATTTAATTCGGCTAGTATTCGGACAGCAGCATTTAAATAACTATTTACTCATTGCACTATGCGGTGGTTTATTCATGATTTATATCGACTTAATTGCCAGAACACTCATAGAAAACCAAGAGATCCCCTTGGGTATTATCACCTCAGCGATTGGCAGTGTTTTCTTTCTTTTTATCTTGCAACAACGCAGCAAACGTAGCTAAGAGAGTATTATGTTCACAATATCGCCACTACTCGTTACCGACATTGATCGCATTAAAGCCACCATTGATAACAAAACTAAACCGTTAGGCGCCTTGGGCAAGCAGATAATGAAATGCTCATTAAACAGCGCATTGCGCCAACGACCCAAGCGATTCATGTTGGCATGGCGATGAGTTTACAACAAGCTAAGCAAGCCATTCATCTCGGCGCAGCAAATTGACAACGGCAGCAATGTCATTGGCATAGGTGAAATGGGCATTGGCAATACCACATCGGCGGCGGCTATTATGCATGTATTGACCAACAACGACGTTGAATATTGTGTCGGGCGAGGCACCGGCATTGATGTTGATGTTGATGTTGATGTTGATAGTTTGACCAGAAAGAAAGAAAGAAAGAAAGAAAGAAAGAAAGAAAGAAAGACGTTATTCGCACCGCAACCTTGCTGCACTGGGATAAAATGAACTCACTACTTGAGGTGTTAGCCGCCTTAGGTGGCTTTGAAATAGCCCAGATGGTCGGTGCGATGCTAGCGACAGCTAAAGCAGAAAAAGTGATCATCGTGGATGGATTTATTTCATCAACCGCTGCGCACATTCGCGGTGAAATTGCCCCGAATGTGCGTGATTACATGATTTCCAGCCATTGTTCGAAAGAGTTAGGCCACCATTTATTGTTAAAAGAACTCGATGCCAGCTCGCTATTATTACTAGAATTACGCCTTGGCGAAGGCACTGGCTGCCCGTTAGTTTTAGGATTAATGCAAAGCGCGCTGGCCTTTTACAACAACATGGCAAGCTTTAAGCAAGCCAATGTTACCGCCGTTAACTAGCGTTGGCGTGCTTAACTAACAAAAGAGATAATGAATATGACACAAGACAAACACCAACAACGTCAGCAAAAACTAAAAGAAACGGTTGATAGCCATATTGCGGCAGCGGACAAAGAGCAAGGCATCTTTCTGGTGCTAACAGGTAACGGCAAGGGAAAAACTACCGCTGGTTTTGGCACGGTATTGCGCGCTGTTGGCCACGATAAAAAAGCCGCTGTGGTTCAATTTATTAAAGGCCAGTGGCCTTGCGGCGAACGTAATGTGCTTGAAAAACTCGGAGTGCAGTTTCATGTAATGGCCACTGGTTTCACTTGGGATACCCAAGATAAAGAACTTGATCGAAATGCAGCGCAGCTCGCATGGTCACATGCCAAAATCATGTTAAAAGATGACACTATCGACGTGGTATTGCTTGACGAGATTACCTATATGCTTAGTTATCACTACCTTGATAGTGATGAAGTCGCGGCGGCGATAAAAAATCGTCCACCAATGCAACACGTGATAGTAACCGGACGCGCGTGTCATCGAGCATTGCTTGATATCGCTGATACCATCAGCGAAGTAAAAGCCACCAAGCACGCCTTTGATAATGGCATTAAAGCGACCATTGGTTTCGACTACTAAATCACGACAATATTGGCCGACAAAAAATTAGCGCCAATCAAACAATGAGCCCCAAATGAAACGTATTTATTCTTTATTACTCTGCGCCGCCGCAACATTAATAAGCCATGGCGTTAATGCAGCCGCCGAAAACGACTATCCACAACGTATCATTGCGTTGTCGCCCCATTCCGTCGAGTTGTTATACGCGATTGGCGCAGGCGATAAAATTGTCGCGACCACCTCTCATTCTGATTATCCCGCACAGGCAAAGAACATTGAAGTGATTGGTGATCATCGCGGCATTACCTTGGAAAAGCTGATTGCACTTAATCCTGATTTAGTGGTGACATGGGGCAGTGGCAACAAAATCAATCAAATTGAGCAAATCAAGAAATTGGGCTTTAGAGTGATTGATTCCGATCCGCAATCTTTTGCGCAAATAGCTCAAACGCTGCGCCAATTAGGTGAAGTAACGGGTCATGCGCAACAAGCCGAGCGCATAGCGTTAAAATTTGAAAAAGACTTAGCCGTTATCATCAAGGATTATCAGTACAAATCCAAAGTTAAGGTATTTTATCAAATGTGGTCAAAACCAATGATGACCATTAGCAAAGATAGTTGGGTTAACCAATTCATTGATCAATGTGGTGGTGAAAATGTATTTGCTAATGCAGCCACCGCGTATCCAACGGTTAGCATCGAAAACGTATTGCTAAGCAAGGCTGAGGTTATTCTGGTGCCTAAAAGCAGCACAGCGCGTAATCATGAGTTATTTGATTGGCAACACTGGACGTTATTACCTGCGGTTAAAAACAAACACATCTATTACCCTGACGCAAAAATAATCCATCGCCCGACACCAAGAGTGTTAAGCCCGCTGTTAGCGGTTTGTCGTTTTATTGATAAGGCGAGATAATACGCGTATAAAAAAACCTTACCCAGATTAATAACAGTCTGGGTAAGGTCTTAGTCATTAGATTAGCAACCTAATCTTCATTTCTTTCTAAAAGCGAATGTAACTATTCAGCATTGATATGTAGCTGTTCATCGCGCAGCCATTTGGTGCAAGTTTTAGAAGACAAAAGAGTCTGGAACTCTTTTGAACAACGTTAGTTGGCCAGCTATGCTGGTGAACTACATGGATGTAGTTCATAAAGCGCGGAGTTTATACGCATAAATGAGCACTTTCGACAACAAAATGGTGACAAATGGCAAGACGCTGAATAGTTACAAACGATTTACTTTAGAAAACGAATAGTACCTGGGTTTAATTCGGTTAATAAACGCGTGCCAACCATTTCTTTTTTCAACGTATCAAATACATCAACACCAGGCGTGGCTGGATTAACCGCGCTGATCCACAAGAAATTATCGCTATCTAAGTCAATGAAACTGATGGTTTCAATACCTGAACTAGCCACGTTATTAGCGGTAATTTTGCCAGTCGTTGGATTGAATTCATAAATAGTAGACACGTCAGGTTCTGGGTGAGTAAAACTTTGGCTGGCGTACAAATAGGCTTGAGTTGATGAAACAAAGACACTGCCTTTAATTTTAGCGCTTTCGTTGTCAGCAATCGCCGTTGCGTCTAAAACCACGCGTACAGCGTAGGTTGAACTATCAATTTCTTCAATTTTGCTGTTAGTTAAATCAGTGCCAAAAGATGCTTCACTAGTGGTGACATACACTTTATCACCCAGCGTTTTAATATTATGTTCAAGGGGATTAAGTCCAGCTAGCATGATGCCCATCAGGTTATCATCACTGTTGCTGTTGGTTTCAATTTCTTTATCGGTGGCCACATCAAATACCGCCACATAAGTGATGGTAGGCAGCCAATCATCTGTTAAGCGCTGCATTGAAATAAACAGTTTTCCATTACTGATAACCGCATCCGACGGTGATGGTGTGCCTTTAGAATTATCAGGTGAAATGTAAGCCGATAAATCTAATTGGCCAATTTTAAAGTCTTCTTCGTTTTTCGCCGTAGGGTTAACAATCCATACCTTGTCTGAGCCATAACGAATAACATAGGCTTTGTCATCACTCGCAAACACCATGGTATATGGATTGCGACTGCTGGCATCTTCTGAATCTTGGGTGGTGTAAGAATAAACTTGCTCATCGCGCGACTCGTTAGTGTATTTTGCAATAGTATCTATGCCGAAGCGACCAATGTGGTAAATATCACCACCGTTTGTCACTATGGTATGGTCAGCATAAAGGCCTTTAATGTAATAAGCGCCGGCAACGCTTTGCTCTTCGATATCTAAAAAGGCCACTTCAGAACTGCTGTAATCAGGCGCGAATGTTTGCACTAGCGCACTGGCAGGCGCTGGCGGTAACACAATAACTTCTTCGTCGGTATCGTGACAACCTGCTAATAACAACGCGCTTGATATTAAACCTATCGACAGATAGCGTTTTACGTTGTGTTTTCTACGGCTAAAAATGCTCATTTTATTGTTCCTCAATTGAAAATTTAATTTGCAGGCTACGCCCTTGAGCAGGACGATTAGCCAAGTCTTTGTATTTTTGATCGAATAGATTATTAATGCCCACGCTAACGCGATATGAAGCATGACGCCAGTTGATATTGAGCTTGCTTAATTGTCGGTCACTTGGCGCGCCCGAACCATAGACACCTTGATTTAATTCCACTTTATTGGTCATATTAAAAAATAAATCGTTGCTTATTTCACTAACAAATTTAAGGCTTAATTGTTCTGACATCTTATAACTAATAGCCGCGCTGTATTGCTGATGATAAATGCCCGGCAAGCGTTTATTATTAAAAGCTTTAAATATTGACGTGGTATTTGAATCAATAAAATCGGCATTAAAGTCTAGTGTTAAATCTTTGCTGACTTGATAAGTAATACTGAGCTCGGCACCAAGTAATAGCGCATTGCTCACATTACGATACCCGCCAACGTTGGCCGAGTTAAAGATGGCCACAATAGAGTTTTGCAACTGTTTGCGATAAATAGCGCCTTTAATGTTCCACTGTGTTGCCTGATAGTCGGCGGCCAGTGACCAGCTTTGCGATTGTTCGGGCGCTAATGCCTGATTGCCCTTAAAAGCGCCTCGGTCACCAAATAACTCAAACATGGTGGCAGTTCGTAGTCCGCGACTCCAGTTAGCCTGCCATTGAATATCCGACCACCAATAGTTAGCACCAATTTCACCGGTCCAATAGCTATCATTATTACTGATGCGCTGTGCGTCAGGCTGGTTCAGCGCGATATTTTCACTATGATGAAGCAATTGGCTAAACAATACATAGGCTGAAAAGGGTTCGCTCTTATGTTCAAACTCAGCCCTATTACCCCAGGTTATTTGGCGACGGGTCGCTTCGATATCACAGGCACCAAGGCTATTACAGCTATTAGTTTGCCCATTAAAGGTTGTTTTTGAAGAGAAGGTTTGTTGCTCTATATTTAAAAATGGTGAAAAAGCCCATTGCTGGTGACTTATTAAACCGCGCAGCAGCAAGGTTCGCTGATTAGAATCATAATGTCCAATAGTTGGGCGCGTACCATCAACAGAGCCTAGATACTCTTCGTCTTTAACATCTTGATAAAGCTGCGTTTCAAGCTGCTCTAACCAACCATCGTTATTTAGCCATAAGTGACTAAATGCCACACGTTGATTATCACTGGTTAAGGAAGATATATTTAACGGGCTATTGTTTTGATAGTTCGGCAGGTGTTTGGTTTGCTTGCTTGCTTGATAATTCAGTCGAAATTGATGCTGCGACAACGTCCATTGACCGTTGACAAAAAAGCTATTTTTGTTGAATTGGTTATTAGTCAGCGGTTCATATTTGGATACTTTGCTATCTAAATATGTTTGCTTGACCCAATAATCATAATCATTGTCGCTGCTTAAATGATTATAACCAACGGCTAAACTGCCGTCTTCGAACGTGGTGTTT
Source organism: Psychrobium sp. (assembly GCA_013214905.1). GTDB lineage: Bacteria > Pseudomonadota > Gammaproteobacteria > Enterobacterales > Psychrobiaceae > Psychrobium. The sequence continues at coordinate 7,354 of JABSRV010000041.1, forward strand.
ACCATGAGGTTTAATTCTTGTTGGCCAAATGAGCCCAATGCCGCGCTAAACCGCAGCAGATTTTTATTGGCGTTATAGGTATTAATTCTGATAACGCCGCCAATTGGCGTGGCGCCGGTGCCAATCGCCTGATCTTTACTTATCTCGATGCTTTGAATTTGTTCTACCGGAATTTGGTTTAAGTCAAATCCACCAAACTGGCTGTCGTTAATCAACTGACCGTCAATGTAAAGCTGAACCTGCTTACTAGACGAGCCGCGAATAGACACCGATACCGGATTGCCAAGTCCACTTATTTGAGTAATTTGAATGCCATTAATGCTTTGCAGCACGTCAGCTAGTGTTTGCGCATTATTAATAAACTGTTCACGAGCAATGATCTGATAATTTGCACCGCGCCACTGACTCTCGTCTTCAATGGTAATCGTTTCAATGTCTTGGTCTTGGTTTTCTTTTTCTTCGTCCATGATACTCTCGGTATCAGCGTCAACAATAAACAGCGCATGCGCATCAGCATGGTTATAGGCATGAGCATGTCCTGAATAAAATCCAGTGAACAATAGTGATAAAATAACAATGAGAAAACGCATGAAACCTCAATAATGACCATAGCGAACTATACCCGTGACCATTGGAAATGCGGGAATTTGTAACTGATATAAAATCCGATATACAAGGCGCGCGATTGACCAATAGCTGGCTATTGGGATTGAGCGCAACGAAGTAGATTGGGCTTTAGAGCGCTACAAAACCGGCATCTTCATTGATTATGGGTATATACACACAAAAAGAGGGCTAGCGAAACGAAGTGCTTACAGATAGCAAGTACTTACCAATTTCGCTATTGCCCTCCGCAATAGATTAAAACTTATATCCATGATCAATGGTCATGGGTATAGCTAGGCCGGTATCGGACTCATAGGAATAAATATCACCTAATCACCGTTGCGGGGGCAGTGTTGGAATGGCACCAATCTTCCCGTTTAACCGATACTTTAATAGAGTAGTAACGGCACCTAACGTAATGGCAGGCACTTTATAAACTTTGCAGCTCAAGGTCAATAACATAATGATCGCTGATAGTGCTATTTGTTATGCTACGCCAGTAACATTATCTTTAACCCGAAGAGTTTACTTAATGAATTTTCAAAGAATTGAACACAATAGTGCGCAATATCAACAATCGTTGCAACTGCGACATAACGTTTTGCGTAAACCACTTAAATTAGACTTATTTACGGAAGACTTGTCACAAGAAACTGATTATTTACATTTTGCCTTAATCAATGAACAGCAAGTTGTTGCCTGCCTAATTATTGTTGTTAGCGGCACGCAAGCGCGATTAAAACAAATGGCGGTATCGCCTGATGACCAAGGTCAGGGCTTAGGTCGTAAATTAATCGAACAAGTTGAGCAATATTTATCGCGCCTTGGCATGTCGACAATCACCCTAGCCGCCAGAACAAATGCCATTGGTTTTTATCATCAATTAAACTATGTCGCTCATGGTGAGCCCTTTATCGAAGTCTCGATTAGCCATCAAATGATGTCAAAAAATATCGAAAAAATTGTTGCAATGCGCGATAGAATAAAAATATAAAAGCTATATAGTTAAAACTCTGCTTCATATTGTTGTTGAGTTTATGCCAACGCTAACATAGGTCGCTGCAAGCCGATCCCTGGGCACTCGAAGAATCATCCATGCCCTTTGTTTATAAGAAGTAACGCCTGTTTTTAGCATCACCATAATATTCTTGGTATCATTTAGTTACCAGTGGTATGAAACAGAACCCAATATCTCGTTAATAAGGAATATTCCATCATGTCGCAAGTTCTTACACAATTGCTTGATTTATTAAGCCTTGAAACCATTGAGCAAGGTATTTACCGAGGCAATAGCCAAGACTTGGGCTTTGGCCGTGTGTTTGGTGGTCAGGTGATGGGCCAAGCGCTAAGTGCGGCTAAGCAAACCGTGTCAGCTGAATTTAGCGTCAACTCGTTTCATTGTTATTTTTTGCGCATGGCTGACTCAAAAAAAGCCATTGTTTATGATGTGGAAACGATTCGAGATGGTCGCTCAATTGCCACGCGGCGTATTAAAGCGATTCAAAATGGCCAGCCTATTTTTTATCTGACTTGCTCATTCCATTTGGCCGATGAGGGTTTCGATCATCAAGCGACGATGCCAAACATCACCGGGCCCGAACAACTTGAGTCAGACGTTGAGCTGGCGCGTAAGTTTAAAGATATGATTCCGTCTGCCATTAGGCAGCAATTCACCTGCGATAAAGCCATTGATATTCGCCCCGTGGAATCGTTCAACCCTTTGCAACCCGCAAAGAGTTCCCCCAAAAGACACGTTTGGATGCGCGCCAATGGTGAGCTACCGGACGATATTCGTGTGCACAAGTATTTACTGGCTTATGCGTCAGATTTCTCATTCTTACCCGTTGCTGGTCAGCCACACGGTGTATCTCTTATGACGCCAAAATTGCAAATGGCTACTATAGATCATTCAATGTGGTTTCACCGTGAGTTTAGATTAGATGATTGGTTATTGTATGAAATAGATAGCCCGTCTGCGAGTAATGGCCTAGGCTTTGTGACCGGACGCTTTTTTGATAGACAAGGACGATTGGTCGCTAGCACAGCACAAGAAGGCGTATTGCGCTGGGCTAAGGACAAAAAATAATGACCCCGGCGATTCGGTTATTGCTTAAACAAAAAATCAGCCACAAAACTCATCAATATCAGCATCAAAAAAGTGCAGTGTCTTATGGGCAGGAGGCTGCAACAATGCTCAACGTACCACCCGTACAAGTATTTAAAACCTTAGTGGCATGCCTTGATAATAACGCGTTAGTTGTCGCTATTATTCCAATCACGGCTCAGCTTAATATGAAATTATTAGCTAAGGCCGCCGGCGCAAAAAAAGCGAAGATGGCGCAGGCTAAAGATGTCGAGCGCAGCACAGGTTACGTATTGGGCGGCGTTAGCCCACTGGGACAAAAGAAGCGTTTACAGACATTTTTAGATAACAGTGCAAATGTTCATCAAGCTATCTTCATAAGCGCAGGCAAGCGTGGACTTGAAATTGAGATATCAGCCAAAGATCTGCTTCACGCTAGCGCAGCAACGCTCGCAGATCTACAACAAGGCTAGCTTTGCTGAATCATCTATTTTACTTAAATTGACTAAGCGCGGATAAATTCAACTTATTAGAGGTAGTTGCCAACGACGGTTTATTTCCCACGACGGCGATATAAAAACAGCCAAACTGGCGAATAAAAACATCAACCCAGGCACGACAAACCAACGTCTGCTGTCACTGCTCTGGACCTTACGTATTAGTTGATAATAGCGTTTGCCATTTAAGGTATTGAGCACATAAGCATTGTCTTTAAATAAGGTCTCAACCGAAAAATGTTGCTTCACTCGATTAAGCATATTTTTACGCGCTAATAATCATTCGGCACTGCCCTGTAATTCAGACTCGCTTTTTGTCGTCACTTCAAATACGTCAAATGCCTCGTCGTCCAAAATAATGCCATGTGACATATAGGTGTATGCATTTGAGCCTGACCTGGTATAAATCCCATACCCAAACTGCCAGCACCCAAGGTAATGAATAGCAGGCCAGCAATAAACTAAGCGTGAGTAGAAGATGTTGATGCCGATTATTGACTAAGCAGCGCTGTTCTTACTTCTTTAATATCTTGTAGACCAGTGTCATAAAAGTAACAAACAAAATACTTAGACGAGTCGACTTCATAATATGTACTCCATTACGGTGTAGCACAGCGACTCATTAAAGCGAGTGCAATAAGCTAGATACCAACGCCACCAAATATAGAACAATTAATAACCGCCTGCGCTTTTAGAATAGGCATCGCTGTATACCGTTCGTCCCGATAACTGCTCCTGCATTATTCTAAGGGGTTCATCCCTGAACATAAAAAAACGATAACAACTAAGGCTGTTATCGCTTTTTATCGCTTATAAATCGTTAGAATTTATGATCTGTTTCTTCTTTTTTACTATGCCCTAAACGAAAGACCAACACAAAGAACACTGGCACAAAAATAACCGCTAAAACGGTTGCCGACAACATGCCACCAAAAACACCCGTACCAATGGCATTTTGAGCACCAGAGCCTGCCCCACTGCTAATAACCAACGGTGTAACACCTAGCATAAAGGCCATAGAGGTCATAATAATAGGTCGTAAACGTTGCTTTGACGCCATCACAATGGCCACTTTCAGCTCATGACCTTGCAGATACAATGAACGAGCAAATTCAACAATCAATATAGCATTTTTGGATGCTAGACCAATGGTCGTCAATAGGCCAACTTGAAAGTAAACATCGTTTGACAGCTCGCGCGCTAACGCAAAGGTCAATGCACCTAGAACACCTAGCGGTACAACCATCATCACAGCAAATGGTACGCTCCAGCTTTCATACAATGCCGCCAAACACAAAAACACCACTAACATTGAAAGTGCGTACAATATAGGTGCCTGAGCGCCTGCTTGTTTTTCTTGCAATGACATGCCAGACCATTCAAAACCGAAACCAGGTGGTAGTTTTGCCGCTAGTTCTTCCATCGCGGCCATACCATCACCCGAACTTAATCCCGGTGCCGCTTGACCAAATATTTGCGCCGATGGCGCGCCATTATAACGCTCTAACTTTGGTGAACCATAAACCCAACGCGTTGAACTAAATGCACTAAATGGCACCATTTCAGCTTTATTATTTCGAACCGACCAATAGTTTAGATCATCGGGCATCATGCGAAACTTCGCATCACTTTGCACATATACCCGTTTCACACGGCCGTTGTCGATAAAATCATTAACGTAAGTTGGCGCCCAAGCGCTGGCAAACGTTTGATTAATATCATCAATAGAGACGCCCAATGTCATCGCTTTTTGCTGATCAATATCAATCTTAAATTGCGGCGCATCAGGTAATCCATTGGGGCGTACCCCGACTAATCGAGGGTCTTGCGCGGCCATACCTAATAATTGATTTCGTGCGGCAGTGAGCTTGTCGTGACCAGCACCTGACAAATCTTGTAACTGAAAATCAAAACCAGACGCGGTGCCTAGTTCCATGATCGACGGTGGTACGAATGCAAAAACAAAGGCTTCTTTAATCGACATAAAGTATCCCATCGCTCGCGCTGCTACGGCACTTACATGTTGATCGTCTCGCGTTCTTTCGTCCCAATCTTTGAGCTTGACGAAAGCCATACCATTATTTTGGCCATTACCACTGAAACTAAATCCAACCACAGAAAATATAGATTCAACATTTTCTTTCTCGTTTTCAAGGTAAAAACGCTCAACCGAATTCATCACTTCTATGGTACGTTCGCTCGACGCGCCTTGCGGCAAAATAACCTGAGTAAACATGGTGCCTTGATCTTCATCGGGTAAAAATGACGTTGGCAAACGTTGGAACATGAGTACCACAACGGCTATTAATACGCCGTAAATAATCATGGTACGACCGGTACGATTAACCAAACGTACAACTAACGATTCATATCGATTCGAAGTGCTGTTAAACATGCGGTTAAACCAGCCAAAAAATCCAGTTTTAGGTTTCTGATTTTTATCGACAGGTTTAAGTAAGGTTGCACACAATGCAGGGGTTAACGTTAACGCAACCACCACAGAAAGTACCATTGCCGATACAATAGTCACCGAGAACTGACGGTAAATAACGCCTGTTGAACCACCGAAAAATGCCATCGGCACAAACACCGCAGAAAGCACCATCGCTATACCAATTAGCGCGCTGGTGATCTGACTCATCGATACCTTGGTTGCTTCTTTGGGTGATAACCCTTCTTCGTGCATCACGCGTTCAACGTTTTCGACCACCACTATCGCGTCATCAACCAGTAAACCAATCGCCAGAACCATAGCAAACATGGTTAAGGTATTAATCGAATAGCCAAACATATTTAATACGGCAAAAGTGCCCAATAATACAACCGGTACTGCGATAGTTGGAATAAGAGTTGCTCTAAAGTTTTGTAAAAACAAATACATCACCAAGAAAACCAACACGATCGCTTCTAATAGCGTCACAATCACCGATTTTATGGATAGTTTAACAAAAGGTGTGATGTCAAAAGGATATACAACTTCAAGCCCAGCGGGGAAGTTAGCTTGTAATTGAGCTATCTTATCGCGCAGTGCTTGTGCGGTGTCTAATGCGTTAGCACCCGACGCAAGATTAATACCAAAACCTGTTGCAGGTTGGTTATTAAACTCTGCCGACATGTTATATTGATCAGCGCCTATTTTAATGCGCGCAACGTCTTTGAGGCGAATAGTCGCGCCATCGTCGCTAACTCGTAAAATAATATTGCCAAACTCATCTACAGTCTCTAAGCCTGTTTGAACAATAATACTGGCGTTGATTTGTTGCCCGTCAATCGCAGGTGAGCCACCAAGTTCACCGGCAGCAATTTGTGAATTTTGCGAGCGAATAGCCATGGTGACATCAAGCGGCGTAAGTTTATGCTGGGTCAGTTGCTGTGGATTTAACCATACGCGCATGGCGTATTTCGAACCAAAATTTTGTACTTGGCCAACACCATTGATACGACTAATTTGATCTTGAATGTTTGACGATATGTAATCGCCAATATCGGTCGCATCTAGTTGATCACTGGTTGAGTAAAAACCAATAACCATTAAGAATGCACTTGATGATTTGGTCACTCGCACGCCATTTTGTTGCACTTTTTGTGGCAATAGCGGCATAGCTGTTTGCAGCTTGTTTTGCACCTGTACCTGTGCAATGTCTGGATCCGTGCCCGCATTAAAGGTGACAGTAATCGTCGCAGCTCCCGAAGAATCACTGCTTGACGAAATATACTTAACATTGTCAATGCCACTCAGACTTTGCTCGATGACCTGAACAACGGTATCTTTCACTATCTTTGCCGACGCTCCCGAATAAAAAGCATTAATAGATACTGATGGCGGCGCTACATTGGGATATTGCGAAACCGGCAGTTGAAATAATGACAATACACCAACTAGCATGATCATTATCGCAATTACCCACGCCAATATAGGGCGTTCGATAAAACTCTTAACCATTTCTTATCCTGCCTTTTTGTCTTTAATCACTGGCACGACTACCATGCCCTGACCAATTTTTTGTAAACCAGTGGTAATGATTTTTTCACCGGCTTCAACTCCGGATAACACTAACCATTGACTGCCAAAAGAACGTCCAATGCTGATGCTGCGCATTTCAACCTTGTTACCATCTGCGATCAAAAACACACTTGCTTGGCCGTGACGATCAAAACTAACCGATTTCTGTGGCACTAACACCGAGTTTTTACGCAGTGCTTGTACCAGTTCAATTTGGCCATACATGCCTGGTAACAGACTATGGTTTACGTTAGAAAATTGGGTGCGTAAGGTCACCGTATCGGTACTTGGATTAGCATAGACTTCACTAAACTTAAGCTCACCGCGTTGTGGATATTGCGACCCATTACTAAAGTGTAAGGTAGCGCTTTGCTTGGTTTCACTTAATTCACCAGAGCGTAATCGGTTATTAATATTTCGCAAATCACCATTGGCTAGCATCAAGTCAAAATAAATAGGATCAAGCTGAGTAATCGTTGTTAGAACCTGTGTTTGCCCCGCACTAACCAAAGCGCCTACAGTGATATTTGACTTGCTAATACGACCACTAATTGGCGCTAATACTTTGCTATAGTTAATATCGATTTGAGCACGATGAATAGCGGCTTCACGCACGGCTAGTTCAGCTTTGATAGCGAGGTAGTTTGCTTGTGCCAATTCAAATTTCTGAGCACTGCCGGCCTTGCTTTTAAGCAAATTTTTGTAACGGATTAATTCACTTTTAGAAGCTTGTAAATTTGCCTGTGTGCGCACTAATTCAGCCTTAGCCGAGGTTAAATTCGCCTGATAAAGCGTATCTTCAATTTGATATAAGGCTTGGCCGGCCTTAACAATGCCGCCTTCTTCAAATAATAGTTTAATGACGATACCAGTCACTTGAGGGCGGATATGTGCCACCGCCGACGCCACGGCACGTGCGGGTAGATCACGAGTAAACACAACGTCTTGCGACGTTAGCATGACAAAATCCACTTGTTGAGGTGGCATTTTAAATGCGCCTGCTTGCTCTCCTGCACCTGATTCACAACCTACAAGTGCCGCGCTTAAAGCAGCAGTAACTAACAATGTGATTGATTTTATTCTCATGATCCCCTCACAATACCGGCCAAATTACCGATATTTAACTACAAAAATTTCGATGCAATACTATAGCGCAAAATTATTAGCAAGGGTTTAGTTTATAAGACTAAGTTTGTAATAATTTGTTACCTTTTGGGGGGATGACGTAAGGCGGATTATAATCGAAACATAAATTTTAATCAGTCGTTTGATTTATGGCCCGCTTTGTTCTAAATTAAGTCTCCTTGGCACAAAAAGAACACTAGCAATGAACACAATATCGCTCCAATTACAGCTGTTTCTCTTGCTCTATTTTGGGGCTGTGGCAATGGTATCGGCGCAACAAAAAATAAACATGGTTGACGTTATCGTGGTGGGTAACAATTGGGATGGCACCATCGACATTTTTGATCCCCATACCTTCAAACGCATAAAGAAACTCAATGCAGTGCCAGACAAAGAAGCAAGATTAAGTGAAACTTATTCGGGAGTCAGTAGCCGCGTCAAAGCTACCTTTATTCGTGAAGTGATTGGCGAAGGACATGATCAAATGGTTGATGATATGTTTCCTTCAAATGACGGTAAATATCTGTTTATTTCTCGTCCCAGTTTTGCCGATGTTATTGCGTTAGACGTTAATGATGGCAGCATTAAATGGCGCACCAAGGTTGAAGGCGCGCGCTCGGATCACGCGGCACTCTCACCCGATGGCAAGATATTTTTGGTCTCGGCATCCACCGCTCGTAAGGTTCACGCGATTGATACGGCTACGGGTAAAATAGTCGGCGAATTTGAATCCGGAGATCAACCTCACGAAAGTAATTTCTCCAAAGACGGCAGTCAAATCATTCACGCTAGCATTGGCAAAGTCTATGTGCCTTTTACCTCGCCATCACTCGATTGGCTCAAAGGTGATCGTTATTTCCAAGTGGTTGACGCTAAAACTTACAAAGTCTTACAACGGGTAGACATGGGCGAAAAGCTAGAACAATTTGGATTTCCATGGGTAGATAAGGCAATAAGGCCGATGGCACTGGCCCCAGATGGCCGTTTCGTTTACCTGCAAATATCGTTTTTCCACGGCTTCTTTGAATATGACATGCAGCTACAGAAAATTACTCGACAATTGGAATTACCAATCCCCGAAGAAATAGCCGCAATGAGCTATCGCGATTATCAATTAAATTCAGCACATCACGGACTCGCCATGAATAGTGAAGGCACTAAACTGTGCGTTGCCGCGACCATGTCGGGTTATGCGGCAATTGTTGATCGCGCCACCTTTAGCTACAAAACCGTCAAATTAAGCGAACAGCCGCTGGGCGCAAAACCTTATTGGGCGACAGAAAGCGCCGACGGACAACATTGCTACGTATCGGTTAGCGAACAAGATCGAGTATCGGTTATTTCGTTTGAAACTGGCAAAGAAGTCGCTAGTTTTAAGGTGGGTGATCACCCACAGCGGATCCGCACCGGCAAATTATTATTCACTAACAAGAGTCAATAACCATGGCAACAAAACAATTTGATTATATAGTTATCGGCGGTGGCAGCGCCGGTTGTGTCATGGCGGCAAGACTTAGTGAGAATAAAAAATTCTCGGTTTGTCTAATCGAAGCCGGTAAAAGTGACAAATCGGCGTTGATCCAAATGCCCGTAGGTGTTGCGGCTACGGTGCCTTACGGCATAAATAGCTGGCACTATCAAACCACGCCGCAAAAAGAACTTAACAATCGCTTAGGGCTACAACCTAGAGGTAAAGTATTGGGCGGCAGCAGTTCTATCAATGCCATGGTCTACATACGCGGTAACCGATGGGATTATGATAATTGGGCAGCACAAGGCAATGATGGCTGGGCATTTGATGATGTACTGCCATACTTTATTAAATCCGAAAATAATCAAACTTTTAAAGATGATTCGCTACATGGCAATAATGGCCCACTTAATGTAATGGAGTTGCAATCACCAAGCCCCATTAATCAATGTTTTTTAGACGCTTGTGTTGAGCAAGGCATAGCCAAAAATAGTGACATCAACGGCTTAGCGCAACATGGTTGCCGTTTAGCTCAAGTCACCCAAAAAGATGGTGAGCGTTATAGTGCGGCTAAAGCTTATATCACGCCCAATTTAGGTCGCCCAAATTTAACCGTCATTACCAGCGCACTGGTTGAAAAAATTGATATTAAAGATCGCATTGCCCGCGGCGTTTTTTATCAAAAGAGTGGTAAAAAACATTATATAAGCGCTAATAAAGAAGTCGTGTTAAGTGCTGGTGCATTTGGCTCGCCGCACATTCTCATGCTGTCTGGTGTGGGCCCAAAGCAACACTTAGAGGACATGGCCATTGAGGTCAACCTAGATTTACCCGGTGTTGGCAGCAACTTACATGATCATATAACGGTGGTGCCAATTTATCGCACCAAAGCAAGCAATGCGACATTTGGCATTAGCCTGCGCGGCGCGCTTGATATAGCCAAAGGCATTTACCAATGGATAGGCTCACGCCAAGGAAAGTTAACCAGTAATTTCGCCGAGTCACACGCCTTTGTTAGCGTGCAAGAAAACAGCTCGATCCCTGACATACAGTTAGAGTTTGTTATTGGTTTAGTCGATGATCATAACCGGAAGCCGCATCTGGGTCACGGCTACAGCGTGCATGCCAGTTTAATGCAACCAAAGAGTCGTGGCACCGTGCGACTGGCCAGTAAAGATCCCGCTCAAGCGCCGCTTATTGATCCTAATTTCCTGGGCGATCCCGACGATTTAACCGTGCTGGTTAAAGGCTTGCAAAAAACCTTAGCGGTAATGCAAAGCAGCGCCTTTAACGAGGTACGCGGTAAGATGCTTTATCCTCTAGACAAAGATAATGAAGCACAACTGATTGAATATATCCGCAATACGGCAGACACCGAATATCATCCGGTTGGCACCTGTAAAATGGGCACCGATAACGACAAATACGCTGTACTTAATCAGCAACTACAAGTTCGGGGCATTAAAAACCTAAGAGTAGTAGACGCCTCAATTATGCCAACCATTGTCACTGGCAATACCAATGCACCAACCATCATGATCGCCGAAAAAGCCGCAGATATGATGCTTAACGGTTGAATTTTCGACACAAAAAAGCCCTGATTATCAGGGCCATTTTCGTTATTTAATGGGTTATTGCAGCTGCTCTCTGCTGGGTAATAATATGGCGGCAGTTGCATAGACGGTGATAAAGATGACTGGTAGAAAAAAGAGGCCAATCACTGTGCCAATTCGTACGCTCAGACGACTATAACCGAATGCTTTAGCAATGCCGGCGCAAACACCAAATAACTTGCCATTGCCTTTATCGACCGTAATGCGATGTAATATACTCATAATTATGCTCCTAAAACTTTTTCGAAATTAGGGATATCGCGCCAGCCCCTATCAATAGGCTGGCAACCGGTATCAAGAAAATCCATAGCGGTATAGTTAACATGATGCTTAAGACGCTAGTTTTAGCTTAAGCTGTGCTAATTCATGTTCGATAGACTCGTCTCGCTCCATGGCTTTAAATTGTGCATCGATTGATTGCTCGTCTTTACCTAAATCGTAACTTTCAACTTCGGCTTCGAGTGCTTCAATTTTCTTTTCAAAATGCTCAAAACGTAATAGTGCGTCATCAACCTTTTTGCTTTCAAGCTGCTTTTTCACTTTAAGGCGCGTCACGACTTGCTGCTTACGCGCTAATAATGACTGTTGACGAGCGCGAGCTTCGCTCATTTTCGCTTCCAATCGAGCGGCGTCTTCGGTTACATTTTGCAATACGTCATTGAAACGCTCTAACTCTTGCGATAATAAGGTAACTTGCTCTGCGGCTTGCTGTTTTTGCACCAATGCACTGCGGGCAAGATCTTCACGGCCTTTACTTAGTGCTAATTCGGCTTTGCTAGTCCATTGTGCGGCACTTTGCTTAGCTTTGCTTAGTTGTGACTCAATTGTTTTACGCTCTGCAATATGCTTTGCTGCACCGCTGCGTAACTCAACCAAGGTTTCTTCCATTTCTTGAATTAACAGTCGAACCATTTTCTTTGGATCTTCCGCTTTATCAAGCATTGAATTGATGTTTGCGTTTACGATGTCGCTAAATCTGCTGAATATACCCATAATAATTCTCCGTCTATATAAAATTGTGGTATTAGATTACTGGTCGCTTGTTTTGTTAACGTTTTTACGCATTGCCTCAATTGGCGTTTCTTTCGAAAGTTCAAGGCCAATGGCCAACAAGTTTTCGTTAATAGATTTTTTAATCTCACGATTTAGTTCAATAGCCATAGTGTTTAATTGTGAGGTGAGAGCCTGACCAATCACTGCGACTACGTCGGTTTTCACTGGCTTACTAAGTTCACGAGCAACAGCCGTGGTACTAAAACTGGCAAAAACGATTGCACTGGTTATTAATAGTGGGCGAAAGAATTTGGTGATGTTACTCATGGTATTTTCCTTATATCTCATTGTTTGTGAACTCAGTTAATTACAACCTAGGGGTTGCAGCCAACGTGCCAACTTTAAATTAAACCAGATTAACAATAACTTACGTCAAACCCAGCAAGAAATAACGAATAAAAAAGACAATGAATCAAATTAAATAGCCACATATTAGTTATTTTAACCAATATTACTTTATATGATTATCGAGCAATGTGAGAGGCATGGAAGGAAGTAACTATGATAGGGGAGATAAAATTTGGACATTAAAAAGCCGCTTGATCTTGCGATCAAGCGGCTCTTAGTACTATTTAAACGTGTCTGAGATTACTCAGCAACGATTTCGATAGTAACAGTTGCGTCAACTTCAGCGTGAAGATGAACAACAATTTCGAACTCGCCAGTGTGACGTAGTGCGCCTTCAGAAAGACGTACTTCACTTTTAGCTAATTCAACGCCAGCAGCAGTAACTGCATCAGCAATATCGCGTGTACCGATAGAACCGAACAATTTACCTTCGTCACCAGCAGTAGAAGCGATAACAACGTTACCTAACGCGTTAACTTTCTCAGCGCGGACTTCTGCAGCAGCTAGATTAGCAGCAATGTTTGCTTCTAATTCAGCGCGACGTTCTTCAAACTTAGCGATGTTTTCTTTGCTTGCAAATACAGCTTTTTGCTGTGGCAAAAGGAAGTTACGTGCGTAACCAGATTTCACAGAAACCTTGTCGCCTAATCCACCAAGCTTAGCAATCTTATCAAGTAAAATAACTTGCATTACCTATCTCCTAAAAATTCAATAACCGGCTTACTGATGTAAGTCTGTGTATGGAAGTAAAGCCAGGTAACGAGCGCGCTTGATAGC
>JABSRV010000410.1 GCA_013214905.1 Psychrobium sp.
GGTGATCATGTACAAACCTAAAATGTCAGCCTTGCCTTCTTCTAACGCGGATGCATGCTCTTTTAACGCTTGGCGTACAGTGCCTTTGCCGTTAATTGTATTTTTAATGCCTAAGCCATGCGCCCCTTCATGAAACATGGTGTTAGCGAAAAACGCATCGAAGGTGACATTGTGCTGTTGTGCTGGGGTGATTAATACCTTAGCGATAGGCGCTAGAATATGTTCGAACTTAGCCTGCATCGCATTTTTAAGCTGTAAACGACGGGTGCCTTTTTCAAGCTGTACCTTTTCATCATTTGGTAGATTAATCGCGATGGTTTTACCCCCCGCATTTGAGTGACCGGCATAATAAATAACGTCATAGGCATTTAAATCAGCGTCTGTTCCTGGGCTCTCTTGCTTAAATTTTTGTGCAACGGGTAAACCGCGTTGCAGCGCAGGCAAGAAACTGGCAAATTTAGCCAATCGTTTCGACCAAGCGAGATCTTTCACTAACACATAGGCTTCATAGGCAGCGCGCGAACCCGTTAATTGGTCTTCATAGTTTTCAATCGGGCCAATCACGATATCAATCGCATTGTTTTTCATCGACATCCACGCAAAATCAGACGCTTGAAAATCATCGTTTAATAATGCTTTTGCGCGCATTTTTAGATAGTCGGCGAACTCGCCGTCTTGCGCCAGTGCCGAGGCTTCAATTAACAACTTGCTTGTCGCTTGCAATAAGTCTTTATAGATAACTGAATATGGTGTGCTAACAAGTTCGCCTTGCTCATTTTTAGTGATGACTGAATAAAGCCCATCAACATCAACGCTTTTTGGGGCGTTGCTCAATTGCTTTTTGGTTATGTCTGACGGATAAAATTGGGCACCTAACGATTTTTCAGCAAAGCCAGTTAAAAATACTTTGTCCGCGTCTAAGCGATCCCAAGGGCCGTAGTTAAGTGCGGCAAAGTTGCGCACTTTTTCATCTTTAATCGAGGCTAAAAATTCAGTCTTGTCTTGACCAAAAGCTTGACGCCAAAATAATTGATCCATGATGTCACTAGCATCGATTAATTTAGCCAACATGCGTTTCTGGTTACTTGTAAATGATGATAAATCAGTGGTTAGTGTCACTTCTTTATAGATGTCTAAACGTTGGTCAAACTCGGCAAATAAAGTAGGCGTCTTATCTTGTGATATTTGTTTAACCACATCGTTATTGGCGTTAGTGGTGCTTTGCACGCTGCAAGCCCCTAATGTAAAAAGGCCTGCTAAAAGCAGTGCCAAGGAAGTTTTATTCATGTTGTTCTCTTGTTATTATTGTTAGTGGAAAGGGGATTGCTAAATCACCATTTATCTTCGTCTTCATCCCATTTGTCATCATAAGTCGATTTCTTGGGTGGTGGCATTTTTACTTTATTGCTGGCCTTAATTAAGGCAAATTGTGATAAACCAATGCCCAGAACGATGACAATAATGACGATTATCCAGATAATATTCATGGCTTACTCGTATTGATAATAAATTGTTGATAGATGTCTGATAACCCCGACAGGATCAGCGGTTTTAAGCACACATCGGCTTGAGTTATTGTTTGACGTAGCAAGGGCAATGTCAATACCTTTTCCGCTATTTGGGCTTGTTCAATATGGCTAATGTGCCAAGGTTCAGCCGCTACGCCGCCGTTGAATGTCTTATATGGCATATAAAAACCGTGCGCGCTAAGGTTTTCACTTAGCCAGATCCCCAAGGCTGCCATGGGCCCAGCGCGTTGATATTCCCATGGTTCCAGTTTCAGTGCTTGATTAAGCATGCTTGGCGCGTAAACATCGATGTCACAGCCCCAATGATGACGACTAGCGCCGGGCAGTGCCGACCAATGCAAGATGTTGCTCAGTAGTTGTGGCTGATCTAACTCATTAAAATCAAGCAATTGATTGTTAATATCTCGAATCTGGCGCAGGCCTTGTGCCTTAGAATTGAAAATAAGGCGCTGGCGTTCAAAGGATCGAAAACTGCTGGCAATGGTTAAATCAATGCCATCGTTTGATGCGCTTTTCACTAGTTGATGCCAGTCATTGATGACGTGTTGATGTAATAAATGATTGGCATCAACACTCATTAAATGCGCTTCACATTGACCGACAACTTGCATGGGGGTCATTAAACATCCTTAATCAAGTAATAACTTCTCTAACAAACGCTG
>JABSRV010000411.1 GCA_013214905.1 Psychrobium sp.
CTAGTAGGTAACAGCTCATTTAAGTGCTCGCATATTGCGTTAGCGCCTGGATTTGATTGATTGCCACACACTAGTCGCGTTGGGATCATACATTGCTGTAGATCGTGCAAACGGCTAATCCACGTCGTGCACACGTCCCAATGGCGAATGATATTGTTAGTCAGAGGCGCCATGCCATCTTTGATAAAGTGAGGCAAGGATTCAAAAGCGCCGATTCCCGCCCAAAAATCGATTACTTGACCACAGGCATAAGGCACCTCGTTGTTTACATCTTGTCGATAGCGCGTTAAGAAGTTAGCAACCGCTAGGCTCATTTCATTATCGCTTCCACCGCCTCGTACCCAAACAGCAACCGGCGCAAATAGGGTCATTTGACCAATATTTAAATTCCCCTTTAGTGCCTGTGCCAGCGCTACCACGCCGCCATAAGAATGGCCCACTAAATGAATGGGTTCATTGGTCAATTGAGCAACAACGCTTTGTACAATATTCAATTCAGTATCAATGGTCGGTTGGTCAAAATCTACTGGGTCTGGCGTGCCGCAATGTCCGGGTAGTTTGATGGAAATGCAGTGATAGCTTTTTGCTAATTGCTCGATTATCTTTTTCCAAGAGGACGTGCTTGCATTGGAGCCATGAATAAATACGATAGGTGAACCAGTGCCGATTTGTTCAAAATAGTTATTTATATTCATAGCAAGCCCTAGGGTATTAGTCGAAAAAAAACCGAATTCAAGAATTCGGTTTTTTGTTAGAAATCTACTTAGAGATTTTCTTTACTTTCCAGCGTTTGTCTTGCCATGTCATCGTCAATATACGATCATCGGCTTTAAAACCACCGTCGAATTTACCACGAATATGGACTTCTATTTTGGTGTCTTTTTTCGATTTACGGAAAAAGTCACCACCGACATCGTTAATCTCAACGTTAGCGCTGTCTAAAGATAAATCCATTACGTGACGTTGAATCATTTTCACACTGCGATAGTGCTTAATAAGATCTTGTACTTTGTCAGAAGAATTGAATTTAATCGTCTTGATGTCTTTGCTGTTATAAATGGCGTTAATAAAATCTGTGGCAACTTCTTCTGGCATTTTCTTAGAATCGGTATCACCACATGCACTTAGCATTAACCCAAATAATGAGGCAATACTCAATTTTATTAATCGACTTGCCATTAGTTTATTCTTAATGTTCATTTTCTTGAGCCTGTTTACCTTGAATTGCTGTCAGAGCAATAGTGTATACAATATCATCCACTAATGCACCACGTGAGAGATCATTTACTGGCTTTTTCATGCCTTGTAACATCGGACCTATGCTAATCAAGTCTGCGCTACGTTGCACTGCCTTGTAAGTTGTATTGCCGGTATTTAGATCGGGGAAAATAAATACATTAGCTTGTCCTGCCACCGGGCTGTTTGGCGCTTTAGACGCCGCCACATTTTTCATCACCGCTGCATCATATTGCAATGGACCATCAATGATTAAGTCTGGACGACGTTCTTTGGCGATGCGGGTGGCTTCACGTACTTTATCAACGTCGCTGCCGGTGCCCGAGGTACCGGTGGAATAGCTAATCATTGCTACTTTTGGCGAGATGCCAAATGCTATTGCCGAGTCTGCCGACTGAATTGCTATTTCAGCTAATTGCTCGGCCGTAGGGTCGGGGTTAATGGCACAATCACCATAAACCAAGACTTGATCCGGCAGTAACATGAAAAATATCGACGAAACAATATTGGCGCCGGGCGCGGTTTTAATTAATTGCAATGGCGGACGTATGGTATTGGCGGTGGTATGAATGGCGCCAGAGACCAAACCATCGACCTCATTTTGCGCCAACATCATTGAGCCTAAAACAACATTATCTAATAATTGTTCTGCGGCGACAATCTCGGTTAACCCTTTATGTTTGCGTAATTCAACCATTGGCGCGATGTATTGCTCGCGCACCAGTTCAGGGTCAATTATTTTAACGTGCTTTCCTAGCTCAACACCTTGTTGCTCGGCGACTAAGGCGATGGTTTCAGGGTTACCTAACAAAATACAATTGGCAATATTACGCTGTGAGCAAATAGCCGCTGCTTTTATTGTGCGCGGTTCTTCACCTTCAGGCAATACCACTGTTTTACCGGCGCTACGCGCCATTTCTGTTAATTGATAACGAAAAGCAGCGGGGGACAA
>JABSRV010000412.1 GCA_013214905.1 Psychrobium sp.
ACCGGTTACGAATCCCCTGCCGCAGAATATACTCAACTAGGTTTAAATTTAGATGAATTACTGATCGAACATCCAAACGCCACATTCCTAGGGATAGCTAACGGCGACTCGATGAACCAAGTTGGAATATACAATGGTGACATTCTTATCGTTGATAGAGCCGTCACGCCACGCCACATGGATGTAATTGTGGCGACATATAACGGAAACTTTACCTGTAAGCTGTTTGATGAACATCATAAGCGTCTTATTTCAGCGAGTGACGATTTCACGCCAATAGATATTTCAAATAGCGATTCATTCTTGATAGAAGGTGTGGTCATACGTTCAATACGCTGTCACCGAGCGAGCAGGTTTGCCAATGTATGCGCTAATTGACGCGAATAGCTTTTATGCTAGTTGTGAGTCTGTGTTTGATCCGAGCATTCGAGACAAGCCTATTGTTGTATTAACCAATAACGATGGCTGTATTTGCGCGGCCAATCGAAAAGCCAAAGAACTTAACATTCCAAAATTTGAAGCTTATTTTAAAGTGAGAGAGCAGTGCGAAAAGCATGGCGTTGTTGTGCGTAGCTCTAACTACGAGCTGTATTCAGACCTATCTTGTCGAATGATGAATGTTATTGGGCGCTACGCAGACGAGCAATATATTTACAGCATTGATGAAAGCTTTCTGCATTTTAAAAACTATCAGCAAGTGATTGATGATTTTACAAGTTATGGCCGTCAAATTAGGCGTGCGGTGTACAAAGAAACTAGGTTACCGGTCTGTGTAGGCATCGCAGCTACTCCAACCTTAGCTAAGGCAGCCAATCATGCTGCAAAAAAAATTAAACAGTATAGAGGCGTTGCTGTTATTGATAACGAAGGGACTCGACAATACATTTTATCTAGCATGAAAGTAGGAGATGTTTGGGGTATAGGCCGAAAAATATCAGTCAGGTTAAATGCTGACAATATATTCACTGCTTTGCAATTGGCTAATATGCCTCATCGCCTAGCGCGAATGAACTTCAATGTGGAAATTGAGCGAACGGTTCGAGAGCTAAATAGCGAGCCTTGTATTCATTGGGATGAAGTGAGACAACCTAAGAAGCAAATATATTCGACTCGTAGCTTTGGTGAGCGAGTATTTGACATAGAACTATTACGAGAAGCATTATCACAACATGTAACTATCGCCGCTAAAAAGTTGCGGCAGCAAAACAGCATGGTTAAACAAATGGTGATATTCGCGTCTAGCTCCCCTTTTGATAAGCGCCCTATTCATCGCAAACTATTACATAAGTTTGCAGTGCCGACCAACGATACGGCAATAATGTTGCATGCTGTCAGTGACGCTATTAACAAACTCTTCGTCAGTGGCGTGCCATTTTATCGCGCTGGTGTCGGCTGTTTAGAGTTGATAGATAGCCAATTTTTGCAACATGATTTATTTGAACCATCACGTGACAATCCGACCCTAATGAACTGCATCGATGCGATTAATCAACGCTATGGCCGCGACACAGTAAAACACGCCGCCATAGGTAATGAGAAAAAGTGGAATATGCGGCGGGAGTTTTTATCACCAGCTTACACCTCTGACTGGAGTGCGCTGCCCAAGATAGGTTGTTAATGGCAGCACTGAAAAGACTTAGATAAAAATAAACTGCTGTTTATGAATAATGTTAAAAAATTCGCAGCGCTATCAACAACATTATCAACAGCGCTTTACACGCCTCCCCCCAACTATTACTGAAAAAACTATTAAACCCCCTCGCCTTTTAGGCGGCTAAAGTTTATGGCTGTCTAATATTTTACTCCTTTTAGAACGCAGTGCTAACGAAGTGTCGACTGAAGACTCTAAGTAATAATGGTGAATGATGATTGAATTTAAAAAACCTGATTATGACTATGAACAAGTGTTAGAAACCATTGGTAAAAAATCGCCACCGCTAAAGGTTATGTTGAGTCAGCATTAGATCAAGTCGATTCAACTTATCACACTGAAAAATTTGCTTAGGGACAATGCAAACAGGAAAGCACGATACACCCACTCAGCTGTATATCGTTGTTAGTCGAAATATTTATTTTTTATAGATGAGGATTAGCTGGAGACACTATGTATTTACTTCCGTTTTATGATTATTGCAAAGTACATCGTTTAGCAATTTATGAGCGAGGTAGCGTAGTGAAATTCAAT
>JABSRV010000413.1 GCA_013214905.1 Psychrobium sp.
TGATGAGAGATAATTGCAAATAATGTTTTCATTGACTGGCTAAATTGATTAAAATCTAATGCAAATCAATCAGTGGGAAATATTTTGACAGCAATCAATAAACGGGCAAAAAAAATTAGCAAAAACATCAAAGAGCAGGGCATTAGTTGCACGTCGATGGTGGTTACTGTCTTTGGCGATGTAGTTTCTCAACACGGAAGTTGGGTATGGCTATCGAGTCTTATTGCTACGCTGGCTCCATTTGGTTTTAACGAACGTCAAGTTAGAACCTCGGTGTATCGGTTAGTGCAAAGTGATTGGTTACAGGTTAACAAAGTTGGGCGTTGTAGTTATTACTGCTTTACAGAGGCGGCAATGCGTCATTACGAGAAAGCCGCTCGGCGCATTTATGCTGGCGAACAATTGGCATGGGATAATACATGGACGCTGGTATTACCGGTTTCTGTGACGGACGATAAAAAAGAAGAGTTTGTAAAAAGTCTTATTTGGCAAGGGTTTAATTCGTTGAGTTCCGGGTTGTATGCACATCCGTCGTCAGAGCTAACGTCACTGAATGAAGCGATTCATGAATTAGACATCGTCAATGATGTGGTGGTATTTAATGCGACAACTGCTGATTTGAATTCACAAGGCGTTATCAAAGAACTCACTAAGTCGCGTTGGAAACTCGATGAACTAGCGACTAATTACCATGAGTTTTTAAATTTTTATCGCCCGCTATGTCAAAAGATTTTTATGAAGCTACCGGACCCTCAAGAGTGTTTTATGCTTAGGGTATCGATGATCCATGATTTTAGGCGCATATTATTGCGCGATCCCGATTTCCCTAGTGCGGTGTTACCGCAGGGGTGGGTCGGATATGAGGTGCATGATTTGGTGCAACGAAGCTATAAAATTTTAGCCCAGTCCTCACTATATTATGTGCAACAGAATATAAGTAACGCTCAAGGCACTTTGCCAGACGCTAGCGCAATATTTTTTAAACGTTTTGGCGGCTTGAGTCCACATTAATGTAAATAGCTAATAGCTATTTCAAATATATTTTAAATAGGTATTAGAACGATGATCCGCATTTCCATTATGTACCCCAATATCGTCGACAAGCATTTTAATTTTGATTATTACCGTGATCAACATATGCCGCTGGTTATTAAAACCTATCAGGATTATGGTCTAATTGGCGTCGAAATTGATGAAGCCAATGTTAAATCGGGGCCGCAAGCTGGACCATATTTGGCTATTGGTTATATGATGTTTGATTCTGTTAAGCAGTTTATGCAAGCCTACAAAGCTGTTGGCGGCCGATTAGTCAAGGATATCCCAAACTTTACCGACATTGAACCGAAAGTCCAGATAAGCGAATTCTCCCGTCTCTTTTGATTGCCGCAATGTGTTTTAATCATTAAATGGCATTATCTAAGTAATTTCTTTTCTAGGATAAAATAATATGTCTTGTTTCAAAAATCAGGTAAATGGCCCCGTCACTCTCACCAATCATGGCGCTATTGGCGTTATTGGTATTAATAATCCGCCAGTTAATGCGCTGTCTGTTGCAGTACGCCAGGGGCTGGTTGATTGCATTGAAAAAGCGGTGGCTGATGATTCAATTGCCGCTATTGTGGTTACATGTGATGGACGCACCTTTATCGCCGGTGCAGATATTTCAGAATTTGGTAAAACACCACTAGAGCCTCATCTTCCGGATGTGTTACAAAAATTGGATCAGTGCTCAAAACCAGTAGTAGCAGCCTTATTTGGCACGGTGTTAGGTGGCGGTTTTGAGGTGGCTCTTTCGTGCCATTACCGAGTGGCACAGGCCAATACCAAGTTAGGTTTACCTGAAGTTACTCTTGGGCTTATCCCTGGCGCTGGTGGCACTCAATTATTACCACGGATTGGCGGGGTAGAATTAGCGCTAGAGATGATCAGTTCCGGCAAGCCAAAATTAGCCAAGGAACTAGCTGAAACAGCGGTGATTGATTTACTGGTAGCAGATGAATTGACACAACGCGCCATCGGTTTTGCTAACGAGTTATTAATTCAGGGCAAAACTGCACGGCCAACGTCTCAGCTAACCATTGGCCATAGCGACCAATACGAGTCGTTATTTGCCCAATGGCGCGCTAAGCTAGCGAAGAAGGCACGCGGACAACTGGCACCGCAATATGCGATCGACTCGATT
>JABSRV010000414.1 GCA_013214905.1 Psychrobium sp.
GGTGGAGGGGCTTGGGCCGATTCTTGCCTTAGCACTCTAATAGAATGCAGAACAAATAAAAAAGGTGAACTAATTAATCATTAGTTCACCTTTTTTGTTTGTACGATTTTTAGAATCTGAAATTACTATACGCAATTAATCGCGTCAGTAACCTCAAATTTTCCTTCCAGTAAAGCACGGCCAACAATAATGCCACTGACATTGCATGGCTTTAACGCTTTAATATCGTCTAAATCACCAATACCGCCCGATGATTGCCATTGTATTTGCGGCCAATCTTTGACTAAATCGATGTACAAATCGACATTAGAGCCGGTTAGGGTGCCGTCTTTGCTAATGTCGGTACACAATACATGTTTTAGGCCCAAAGGAATAAATCGGTTAAGCAACTCTTCAATAGTAACGACAGAGTTTTCCTGCCAGCCATCTACTGCCACAAGTTTGTTACCCGCGCTATCAATGGTTAAATCAAGCGCTAACACAATCTTATCACTGCCATATTTTGTTAACCAGCTTTCAATCAACTCGGGTTGTTTAACCGCCAGCGAGCCATTGACCACGCGTGAAGCGCCTGCTTTAAATAAATCGATAAGATCTTGCTCAACGCGAATGCCGCCGCCTACTTGCAAGCCTACATCGTCAACCGCAGCCATCATTTGACTTATCAGTGTTAATTGACGCTTCGTTGGATCTTTGGCGCCAGTTAAATCTACTAAATGCAGCCATGTTGCGCCTTGCTGGGCATATAATTTCAATTGCTCAACGGGAGAGAAATCGTAACGGGTTTTTTTCTCGTAGTCCCCTTGGTATAAACGAACCACTTCACCGTCAATTAAGTCTAATGCTGGAATAATCATTTACGTCTCTCTTGTTATCTTTAAATAGCCAAAAAATTGCTTAGTATTTTCGAACCGATGGCGCTAGAGCGCTCTGGGTGAAATTGCACGCCGTAGAAATTGTCTTGATTGATTGATGCGGCAAAGTCTTGTCCGTAATGACACTGAGCAATCGCGTAATCGCCTATTGGCACAGCAAAACTATGCACGAAATAAACATAACAACCCTCATCAATACCCGCATAAAGAGGACCAGACAAATGGCTTAATTTATTCCAGCCCATATGCGGCAGCGGTAAATCGTCAACTTTAAGTAATGCCTTTACCGCACTATCTATTAACCCTAAACAATTAACATGTCGCTCAGTCGAACTATTGGTAAGCAGTTGCATACCTAAACATATGCCCAATACAGGCTGCGTCAACGCTTTGATAAGCGCTATTAACTCAAACTCGGCTAGTTTTTCCATAGCTGCACCGGCGGTGCCAACCCCTGGTAATACGACATGACTGGCATTGCGTATAATGTCAAAGTCACGCGATACAACAACATTGTCGCTAATGCGCTCGAATGCGCAGCGAACAGAGGTTATATTGGCACAACCTGTGTCGACAATAACTACACTTGAGCATGGCATTATAAAACTCCCTTACTGCTCGGTAATTCATTGCCTTCAACTTTTATTGCTTGGCGCAAAGTACGGCCAAAAGCTTTAAATAGTCCTTCAACAAGGTGATGGTTATTGTGACCCGTTGCAGATAAATGCAAGGTGGCTGCCATGGCATCGCTTAATGAATGGAAGAAGTGACGGACCATTTCGGTGGCTAGTTCACCAACGCGCTCGTTAGTAAATTGTGCGTCAAACTCTAGCCATGCGCGGCCCGACAAATCGAGGGCGCATTGACACAAACATTCATCCATTGGCAGGGTAAAACCAAAACGACCAATTCCGCGTTTATCACCAAGGGCTTGTTTTAATGCGCTGCCAAGCGCGATAGCCGTATCTTCTACGCTATGATGATCGTCAATGTGTAAATCACCAGTGACCGCAACATGCATTTGAAAACCACCGTGGGTACAAATTTGATCCAACATGTGATCAAAAAATCCAATGCCGGTATTAATAGAGCTGCCGCCAACGCGATCAAGGTTTACCGCGACGCTAATTTGCGTTTCTTTGGTATTGCGCACCACTTTACCTATGCGCTCTTTAACCGTTAACGCGCGTGCTATGTCGTGCCAAGTAAGCGCTTGCGGGTGATATTTAAAAGATTTAAGCCCCATGTTGTTGGCTAAACCTATGTCGGTATCTCGATCGCCAATGACATA
>JABSRV010000415.1 GCA_013214905.1 Psychrobium sp.
CAGAGGCCGAAGGTAAATGGCATCGCGCGACTTTATCGCAAGTTCAGTTAACCAGTTATTACAGTGGTTATCGTGACATCTATGACTTTAGAGAATTAGTTAAAAAGCAACAAGGCAGTGATTTCAATGTTAAAAACTTCCATGACAAGTTTCTTAGTTATGGCAGTGCACCCGTGAAATATATTCGCCAGTTAATGCTCGAAAAATAATCCTCTGCGTTATTACGCTGCAATGCCTAGTTGCAGCGTAATCTACCTCCTTCTGCTCACCAGAAAACCCTCCACTTCTTCCTAATAAATTGATTTATAAAATATTTGCATCTAAGCTTATTAAACACATAAAAGTCAGATAGCATTGTGCCCCATTGTTAACTGTATTGATTATCGGGCATGGAGAATTAAATGAAAAAGATAGCTTTTGCTACCGCCTTATTATTATCAATTAATGTTGCCAACGCCGCCGATTCGCCCAAGTGGAATAAGGTCTCAGTTTCCTACTTGAGCAGCAATATCGACGATTATTCGTTAACAGGTCTTGGTGTTGAAGCCACTAAATTGTTATCCGACAATATTTTTGCTGTCGGTAAATACAGCAACCTGTCTGACGATGTCTCGATATTTGGTGCTGATGTTGAAATAAACGCTAAGCATGTATCGGTGGGCGTTGGTTATGTCTATGCACTCGCCCCTGAAACCGATGTCTATGCAGTTCTTTCTTATGAAAGTGCGACCTTGAAGGCCGCCTATCGCACTTCAAGCAGTGAATATAGTGAGAATGGTTTTGGTATTGGCATTGGCGCGCGCCATGCTTATTCTAAAACATTGGAAATTGCGGGCGCAATGAACTATATCTCTATCGACAATGAAACCCAAACCGCTTATCAAATTTCAGCGCTTTATCACTTTACCCCTAACTGGTCTGCGGGCATTAGTTACCAAAGAGCTGATGAGATGGATGGGATTGCACTAAGCGCTGTATTATTCTTTTAATCGCGCTCTTGTAAAGATTAGCCCTTACCTGTCAAGGCTGAAGGGCTTACCCGTTATATTAGGGTTAGGTAGGCAGTAAATCCTATCCACGACGCCAGCAATAAAAACCATGGCAATAAACGATGAGGCTGCGTCAATTGAGGTTCAATGACATCTTCATCAATGTCTGACGTTGATGATTGCTTCTTCAACTGTTTTTTGTGTTTATCGGCTTGGCGTTGTTTTGCTTTATGCTGTTTTTTGTATAACGCGATGCCTTTTTCAATGCCTGCGGCAATCAATTTTGTTTGCTCTTTACTTTGACCTTTTTTTTGCGAACCGTTGGCGATTGCTTGTGCGTCGTCATGGCTTTGCACGCTGACTTTATTTTTATTCATTGATTAGTATCCACTGCTTCGGCTAAAAATATTGTAATAAATCGGCAAATGTATCGGTAACGACTTCTGGTTGGTAAACCGTGATATCTTCACCATAGTTATAACCGTAGGTTACTCCTATACTATGCATTGCTGCTGCCTTAGCCGCTAAAATATCATTCTTTGAATCGCCAATCATCACACATGAATCGTTACTGACCTGCATTTCGTGGCATAAGTGATTTAAAGGCAGTGGATCGGGTTTTCGTTTAGGTAGACTATCACCGCCTAACACAATTTCAAACATGTCCTGCAGTGAAAATGCTTCCAATATTGGTGCAACAAATTCAAGGGGTTTATTCGTCACAATAGCCAAGCGGTAATCACGTTGTTTAAGCGTTGTGATGGTTTCCATAACACCGTCATAAAGCGTGGTATCAATGCAAACAGCGGCACGATATTTCGCTAAAAATACAGTTAAGGCTCGTTGGCGTAAAGTGAGCGCTAAATTTTGGTCGATTACTGCACTGCCACTGAGCGCACGCTCCACTAATACTTGAGCGCCATTGCCAACCCAGCTACGAATAATATTTTGGGCAAATGTTTCACGACCCAATTCAAGCAACATTTCGTTAATGGCATTGGCTAAATCAGGCGCACTATCGACTAAGGTGCCATCCAGATCAAAAATCAGGACTTGTTTGTTTTTAAAGTTCAACGGTCTATCTCATGACAAATTTTGCGCTATCTTAACACCGCTATCAGGCCAATAGTAATAAAGGTGCGATGAGCCGCT
>JABSRV010000416.1 GCA_013214905.1 Psychrobium sp.
GTGCCAGAAATTGTTTAATCGATTTAACCTCAACCTCCTACTACCATGTGATTAATCGGTGTGTTCGACGCTCTTTTTTGTGCGGCGAAGACAAATATAGCGGGCAAAATTATGAACATCGACGACAATGGATAGTCGACCGTTTGATGTTGCTATCCGATATATTCGCCATAGATATTGCAGCTTACGCCGTTTTATCCAACCATTATCACACCGTGCTATACGTCGACAAAGGTCGTGCCGAAGCATGGTCGATGGATGACGTAATCGCTCGATGGTATCGGCTGTATCATGGCAATTTGTTAGTAGATAGTTACCTAAAAGGAGATAAGTTAAGCTCGGCTCATTTCTCGGCGGTTGTAGATGTGGTTAATGTATGGCGTAAGCGATTGTATGGTATCTCATGGTTCATGAAGTGTTTAAATGAACACATTGCAAGAGAGGCCAATAAAGAGGATAAATGTACTAGAAAATTCTGGGAAGGACGGTTTAAATCTCAAGCACTATTAGATGAAACAGCGTTGTTAAGCTGCATAGCCTACGTCGACTTAAATCCTATTCGGGCAGGTATGAGTTCTTCGCTAGAACTAAGTGACTACACTTCGATCCAATGGCGAATCAAACAATTAAAAAGCCACCAACGACACATTAAATCTATAAAGTGCAACGAACATAGCGTCCCTTTGCAACCCAAAGTGCTAGTGCCATTCTCCAACGTCCACAATACCAATGACATTCCCTTTTCATTACATGATTATTTGGAGTTAGTTGATTGGAGTGGCAGGCACATAGACCCAAAAAAGACAGGTTATATTGAGTCAAGTGAGCCCAAATTATTAGAGACATTGGGCATAGAGGCAGAAATATGGCTTGAGGCGGTCAAAAATTTTCGCCGTCATTACGGTAATTTTGCTGGCGGAGAAAATCAATTGCGACAATGCGCGCATTGCCACGGCCAACATTGGTATAAGGGCGTTGGCTGACAACTTAAATATTAATTAGAATAGCTGATGCTGCTGCAAGGTAGGCCTGATTGTGCCTAGTTTTCTAATATAAGCTAAAAATTGAATATCAAGCGCTCACTTGATAGTTAAATCGCTGTTTAAAAGTACTTTGCAACCCAATATTTAAATTTAATGAAAAAGAATAGGTTTTATGGCCATAATTTCTAGCCTGTCCTATATTTCCTTGAATTGTCGAGTAAACTATTTTTAAAGTAGGCTTTACCCACATGTTGAAATGATACCCGATGAACGCAACAAATTGTAATTCGATCACGATCAAGAAAACATCCAGACCAACCAAGTCGATTAGAAGTGCAAGTTCAATGAGTACTGGATTACAAATAAGCGTCAAAACTATCAGCGCAGTAGCTAACTTCCAAAATGGTAATTTGAAGTTCATACCTATCCTCAATATGGTTAACGCCCTAATAATGGGCTAAAAATTGTTTGCTAAAATGTTGAGGAACGAAAACAGCAAACTGTTTTTTGTCCTTATTTATTAGCTTGTTATATTGCATTTGACTCAGGTTGGCAATTAAAAAAGAGAATTAAATTACGAACCGTTGTTACTTTGCCATAAAATGGATTGTTCTCATATTGATCTAGGCTACGCCCCGTTCGTTGAGATATTATTTCAATCAAGTCTAAATCTAAGTCATCTTCGTCTAGTTTCAGTGTTTCGAATAAGTGATCCTCACTTTTCAGAGGTATTGGCTGTTCGGTACACATAGCTTTTTGAACTTCTTCATATGTAGCGCGAATAATCCAAGTATCTACTTCGCGAGCGTTAAACTCTTTAGCGAAATTGCAAATTGACAACCCCTTGCGGTCTTCAAGTAATTTAGCAAAATAAGCATCTATTTTGGGTTGTTCAAAATAACTCCAGACAAAAGCTAAAATAGCAATACCGCCAAGTACCGCAAGGGCAATTGGGGAATAATAAAGTACAGCAAGAAATATACATGCGGCAATGAGGAGCGCTATTTTACTTCCTTTTTGCGGTTTATATTCTGGCATAAATCTAGATGCTAGCTTCATACTCTTCCTTGCAATATAACGAGGCTGTAGAATTAAGTATTCTCAACCCAAAATTTTTATATAGACTGACAATATTAGAGATTACAATGATTA
>JABSRV010000417.1 GCA_013214905.1 Psychrobium sp.
TACCCCGCAAACTGTTTGGCGCCGCTAGAAAAATTGAGAATGGCGGCTCGATTACCATTCTAGCGACCATACTCGTTGATACTGGCAGCAGGATGGATCAAGTTATTTTTGAGGAATTTAAGGGCACGGGTAATATGGAAATCGTTTTATCACGAGACGCTGCAAATCAGCGGGTTTTTCCCGCGCTGGATATTGACAAAAGTAGCACACGCCGTGAAGAGCTTCTACTAACCTCAAAAGAACTGCAAAACATAACCGTATTACGAAGTGCGCTTACCAGTCTTAAACCTGTAGAGGGTGCTCAAAAGCTTGTTGAGTTACTTGAGCAATACCCGACTAATGCTGAACTTTTGAACGGTTAGTTACTTACGATTGTTTTAACGTTTGGGAAGTGAAATCAAGGCACTCGGCATTTTTTAATACTGTTACGCTTGAATGGGGTCGCTAACAAATCGTTAATTAGCAGTATTTCTGCAGTAAATTAATATTGTTGTAACTAGGTATCGGGGATATTCCTCTGTGATTATTGGTCGTTCAATAGTCACTATTTAAGTCCCGCTTTGGTTGGTAATAAGTTTAGCGGGCGTTTACTTAATAACATCGAGGGAAAATGAAGTTAAAAATCACAGTAGAAGACTATGCAATTTTAGAAAGTGCAATTAAACACACCATCGCCCGCACTGGCCTCAGCTTAGACAATTACATATCTCATGGTTTAACGGCTAAACGCTATCGGTGGGATATGCTGGAACAGTCAGGGATCACGATAGGCGACGGCATCAATATTGACGGTGATGTGAATATTTACGCCTATGCCAACAAAATCCACATTGATACAGCGCTACGTAAAATCACCAAAACCAAATAGCACCACTAAAACTATGCCGCTATATGAACAAAGCGTAATAGCTACTTTTTAAACTCGCTTTCGCGTAAAAGCACCATAACTCGACCTTGAATGGATTATGTAATAAATTCAAATCATCGTGTTTTTTCTAATGTATTTTAAATTAGTCATGATTATTCTTTAATTTTTAACCTGCCATAAAACGCAAACGATAATGATAATCATTTGCACTGCGTGCGTTTGGAGTGTAATGTGCAACTTTATTAATTAGGAAATACATGTTATGCAAAAACTGTTTCTTTGTTTGTTTGTTTCTTTGTAAAACCTCACCTAGCTTCGCTAATACTAATACTAATATTTATAATAATTCACATGGTAAATTAGAGTCCGTTAGTAGCGGTGGTGATCTTAGCTTTTATCAAGATGGGGAAAAACAAGCCTCTATTGAGATTTCCATGGGATATAAATTTGTGATGTGGTCATTCTTAGATGGAACATATATCAAATTTTACGGAGACAAAATAGTAAGATACAGTGCGATAACAAATCAATTAGAGAAACTTAGTCTGATCGGGTATCGCAATGATTATTGGGACATATCTAATGAGGCTAGAACTGCGCTAAATTCGATCATATCGTCACAAACAAACTATCTTGAGGTGAAGCGGAAGAGCGTTACTCAACCACTAAAAAAATCGCTGCGTTCTAGAATGTTTACCTCATCTAGGCATTCAAATAGGGATTTAAATAGTTGTGGTTATAATAATTATATACTCGAAACTGCGTCTTATAATGGTTATCAGAGCCTAAGTCGATGTACCAGAACGGCCAGATGGGCTAATGCACTTGCTAGTGTTGCTGTTGTTGGGTCCTGTTTTACCCCCCCCAACCTTTCCAACCGGTGGCGTGTGCTTTAACAACAGCAGCGTATGGAATTAGTATAGCAGCGCATGAGGATCAAATATTTCAATGCAGACGATCTAATCAAGAAGTAAGGGACAGTGTTAATAGTTGTGAATTTGAAGGTGCAAAACTTTGTTTCTATGGTATTCCATATCTCGATGAAGATGAATGGCTCGATGAAACGGATCATTACCCAATCCCCTGGTTAGAGCTTGAAGAGTTAGTGCTTAACGGACCGAATGAGGAGCAGATAGCATTAGCAAAAGAAGTAAATAAAGGAGATGAAGCTTGTCTACTCATTACGAGGGTGTAAAAAGAATTGTGTAACTGCTCATTATCTATACCCTACAAAAAGGTAAATAATAATGAGCACGATAATG
>JABSRV010000418.1 GCA_013214905.1 Psychrobium sp.
CGCTTGTGGTTCTTCGGGCGTTGCTGGTGGTTCGTTGTTGCTTATTCCATTAGCATGTAGCTTGTTTGGCATTAACGACGACGTGGCTATGCAAGTAGTCGCTATTGGTTTCATCATTGGAGTGATTCAAGACTCTGCGGAAACAGCGCTTAATAGCTCTACAGACGTAGTTTTCTCTGCGGCGGCTTCGCATCACATCACCAAAAACGATTAATCATACTAATTAGGGCGCGGCATTTAACGTCGCGCCCTTTATGATGCGTTTTCTATCGTTTATTACCAGGGCAAAATTTCACCGTTAGAATGTTTAAACAGTCCAGTTTGTGACATATCTTGCGCCAAAATAAGTGCCGTTAAACGTCTTGCTGCTTCATCACTGCTAATATCACCCGTTCCGCCTACCATGTCTGTTTGCACCCAACCTGGGTGATATAAACCAACAGAAATATTATCGACGCTTAGATCCTTTGCCAATGACATGCCTGCTGCATTTAACGCCGCCTTAGACATGCGATAACCATAACGCCCGCCTGAACCATTATCGCTAATTGATCCCATGCGCGATGTAATAAGCGCCACTTTAGCATTCACAGTCAATTGCTGATGCAGTGCATCAACAACCAATAATGGCGCTAATGCGTTAACTTGAAACTGCTCAGTAATCGTCTGTGGATTGAGTTGTCCCAAACTCTCGTCACGTAAAATCCCCGCATTGTTAATTAATATATCAATGTCCACGCCGGCTAGCCCTTCAACCATTGCTGCTAAGCCTTGCGTCGTTGATACATCAACTTTTTCCACCACTTCAACCGCTAACTGCTTGAGTGAGTCAGACGATTGACGGCACAACGCAATAACGCGATGACCTTGCTGAGAAAACTGCTGCGCCATGGCCAAGCCAATGCCGCGATTTGCGCCAGTAATAACAACGGTACTCATAGTATTATTTCCTTTTAATTGCCGAACCTTCGTTAACTACATGATCATGTTTACTTCAAACCTAGGAGCTTTGAATAGACGAGTAGTACAATATATATATGGTCTTAATAATGACAAATACAAGAGCTGGCGATAGCGACTACCCAAGTAAGCTTAGTTTTCAATTGCATCAGCATCGTCTGCATATTAAGACTATACCCATAATCAATGGTCACGGGTATATAATCAATTGGACATTGTAATAACGTCACTAACAACCAAGGAGTCTTTTCATTATGCATATCATTTTGGCGCTATTAGGCGTTGTAGTGACCATTGTTATCTTGTTAAAACGATTACAAGATAACGGCCTTGACGTTGGCTGGTTAAACCCAATAACTTGGCGACGGCGCCGGCAATATCGCAAGCAACACGATTTAAATCCTGCTTTTAAACTTAGTTCGCCCATGGAAGTCGTCGCGCTATTAATGGTCGCTGTGGCAAAGGTAGACGGCGATATCAGTAAAGAGAAAAAAGCAGGAATTCTAGAGTTGTTTCAACGTGAGTTTCATTTAAATGAACAACAATCAGCAGAACTTTTAAGGGCTAGCGCGCATTTAATTGCACAAGATGATGATATTTATAACGCCCCAGCCAACGTATTCACTCATTGTCATCAATTATTTGATCATGAGAAATCAGCATCACTTTGTCATTTAATTAAACAAGTATCATTAATCGATGGTCCAGCATCCTCAGCGCAAGCAACCTTACTTTTGAAAATTGAGCTAGCCAGACCACAATCAACGTAATGCATTTTTGATGGCTATACGCAAGATTGGCAGAGATGGCACACTCAACACTAACGCATTGATTTAAAATTCAGCTAACAACGTATTGAGTACGAAACGTACATTAAGCATTTGATTTAAATGGGAAGGTGTCGAATTAAATTACGATTCCATGTGTTTTAAAAGCACTAAAAACTGAATTCATTAGGTCAATTGATGAAAACATACGGCTCTCTATTTTGCGCAATAGCCAATTAGCAACACCTGCACAATATTATCCATAAAATACAAATTTGCTATTTATAGCTAAGATAGCCTAAACTTACACTGTATAAATAAACAGTGTTGGTATTATATGAAATACATCCCTATTTTAATTGAAGCCGGTATTACCGGT
>JABSRV010000419.1 GCA_013214905.1 Psychrobium sp.
CCACCCCTGTTACTATTTTGCCAAGGGGATGTTTCTTTACTTAACAGGCAACAAATTGCCATTGTCGGGAGTCGAACCGCAACCATATCGGGGCGTGAAACGGCTCGAAGGTTTGCGTTTGAGTTAGCCAAATCAGGCATGGTAATCACCAGTGGTTTAGCCACGGGCATTGATAGTTATGCTCATCAAGGAGCGCTGGCGGCAAAAGGGAAAACGATAGCGGTATTAGGCAGTGGTTTAGATAATATCTATCCCAAATCAAATACGGTGTTGGCAGAAAGAATCACGGACGAAGGTTTGTTGTTATCCGAGTTATGGCCGCAAACCGCGCCATTGGCCAAGCAGTTTCCACGCAGAAATAGAATCGTTAGTGGATTATCGTTAGGGGTGGTTGTAGTAGAAGCTGCGGATCGCAGTGGTTCATTAATAACGGCGCGATTAGCCGCCGAACAAAATAGGGAGGTATTTGCGGTTCCCGGTTCGATTAATAATCCCAAAGTAGCGGGTTGTCACAAATTAATTAACCAAGGGGCTAAACTTATTACGACAACGGCCGATATCTTAGATGAGTTGCCTTCACATGTTTGTGTGATAGCAACTGAACAGCATAAGAATTCGAATACCGATATCGTTAATACTCAAGTCCCTTTTAATATTGTCTTGGATAGTATCGGATATGAAACCACATCAATTGACCAGATCGTAACTCGCAGTAATGTTGTTATTTGCAAGGTCTTAGAGCAGTTATTGCTGTTGGAATTGAATGGCTTGATTGCTTCTACGTCAGGTGGTTATATCCGCGTTAGAGGAGATGTATGATGTTTGAATGTCTTATGTACTTGTTTGAAAATTATATTCCTAGCGAGATGAACGTAATGATTGAAAATGAATTACTCACAGAGCAACTAACCGATGCCGGCTTTCAAAAAGAAGCTGTCTTTAAGGCATTGGCGTGGTTAGAACGTTTAGCAGCAATGCAAGAAAATACCGACTATGTGCCATTAAATAAAAGTGCACTGAATTCGTTTCGTATTTTCACCACTAAGGAAGCGATACAATTAGATTTGGAAAGCCGAGGTTTTCTTCACTTTTTAGAGCGAATCAAAGTATTAAGTCCTGAAACTAGAGAAATGGTGATTGATCGCGCCATGGAAATAGAAAATCAGCGTTTTGCTGTTGAGGATTTGCAGTGGGTTATCTTAATGGTCTTGTTCAATTTACCAGGGCAAGAAAGCGCATTTAGTCAACTTGAAGGCATGATTTTTGATCAAGCAGGCGGCACCATTCACTGATATAATAGATTTCATGAATAAAAAAAACCATCACACTTGTGATGGTTTTTTCATATATGCTCCACAGCAATGTTAACTTGTCTAAGAAAATGGTGATAGTGAATGAAAATATGGGTTGATGCGGATGCTTGTCCGGTGGTGATTAAAGATATTTTGTATCGCGCCGCACATCGTACGAAAATAGAAATGACCTTGGTGGCCAATCAATTATTGTCGGTACCACCGTCGCCATATATTAAAACCTTAAAGGTTGATTCTGGTTTTGACGTTGCTGATGATGAGATTGTTTTGCGCATGGAGAGCGGTGACTTGGTGATTACATCAGATATACCACTGGCAGCGGAGATCATCGATAAAGATGGTCAAGTCTTGAGCCATAGAGGTGAATTGCATACCAAAGAGAATATAAAAGCGCGTCTAAATATTCGTGATTTTATGGACACCATGCGAGCGAGTGGTGCTCATACCGGTGGGCCGCCGCCGCTTAATCAAAGTGATCGACAAAACTTCGCCAACAGACTAGATACCATTTTAGCGCGGGCAAAATAAAAGCCACTCAAGTTTGCCGTGGCTTAGGGGCATTATATACCCAAAATCATTGGAATTGCAGTGCAGGTTTTCAGTGCCAGACAAAACCTGAGTACCTACATCCGTGTAGGCAAAACCGTCAAGTTTCGAATCGCCTGAGCTTATTGAGCCCTTAGCCAGTAAAAAGCTAGGTGATTGTGATTCGAAACGCAGACACAAAATGTTCTGGAAACATTTTGAGCGTCGCTTGCGACGACCTTTGGTGAAATACACGGATGTAT